>NZ_LGCW01000290.1:0-58390 GCF_001279365.1 Streptomyces sp. NRRL F-5755
CCACATCCCGCCACAACGGCCCCAACGACCACCCATCAGCGGCGATGTGATGCACAAGCACCACCAACACCGACTCATCCCCGCCGCACTCGAACAACTGGGCCCGGAACGGAATCTCCGCCGCCAGGTCGAACGCATACCGCGCGGCCCGCTCCGCCTCGGGCAACGTGGCCCCGCCCGATGTCACCGTCAGATACGACCGGCCCGCGTCGTGGTCGCGCACCACCTGGTACGGCTCGCCGTCCGCGCCCTCGGCGTACACCGTCCGCAGCACCTCGTGCCGAGCCACCACGTCGCCCAGCGCCGCGTCCAACGCGTCCGTGTCCACCGTGCCGCGCAGCCGCAGCACCAGCGGCACGTTGTAGCCCGCGCCCGGCCCCGCCAGCCGGTGCAGGAACCACAGGCGCCGTTGTCCATACGACAGGGGCAGCCGGGCGGGCCGTTCGGCGCGTACGACGGCGGGGCGGGCGGTCGCCGCGCCGTCCACGCGCCGGGCCAGCGCGGCCGGGGTGCGCGCCTCGAACAGGGCGCGGATGGTCAGCTCGCGGCCCAGCGCCGCGCGGGCGAGGCCGATGAGCCGGGTGGCGAGGAGGGAGTGGCCGCCCAGGTCGAAGAAGTCGTCGTCGGCGCCCACCTCGGGCAGGCCGAGCACATCGGCGAACAGGCCGCAGAGGATTTCCTCGCGGGCGTCGCGGGGCTCTCGTCCGGTGGTGGTCCGCCCGGGTTCCGGCAGCGCTCGCACGTCGAGCTTGCCGTTGGGGGTGAGGGGCAGCGTGTCCAGCACGACGACCGCGGAGGGCAGCAAGTGGGCGGGCAGCCGCTCGCTCAAGTACCGCCGCAGTTCGCCGGGGTGTGGGGCGGCTGCGTCCCGGGGCACCGCGTAGGCCACCAGCCGCCGGTCCCCCGGCCGGTCCTCGCGTACGACGACCGCCGCCGTACCGACCTTCGAATGCGCGGTCAGCGCGGCCCGCACCTCCCCCGGCTCGATACGGAAACCGCGCAGCTTCACCTGCTCATCGGCCCGCCCGACGAACTCCAGCTGACCATCCTCCCGCCACCGCACCAGATCACCGGTCCGGTACATCCGCTCCCCCGGCCGCCCGTACGGACACGCCACAAACCGCTCCGCCGTCAACGCCGGACGGTTCAGGTAACCCCGGGCCAGCCCGGCACCCGCCACATACAGCTCCCCCGTCACCCCTGTAGGCACTGGCCGCACCCCCGCGTCCAGCACGTACACCCGCATACCGGCGATCGGCGTCCCGATCGGCGGAACGCCGTCGCCCTTCAGCGGCGCGGACATCGTCACGCACACCGTCGCCTCGGTCGGCCCGTACACATTGGTCATCGAGCGGCCCGGTGCCCAGCGCGCCACCAGCTCGGCGGAGCATGCCTCGCCCGCCACCGCGAGCACGGTCCGCGGCGGTAGCGCGTCGGGCGGCAGTCCGGCGAGGACGCTCGGTGGCAGCTTCAGGTGGGTCACGCCGAACCGGGCGACGGCTTCGGCCAGTTCCCGGCCGGCGAGGAGGGTGTCGGCGGGGGCGACGGCGAGGGTGGCTCCGGAGAGGAGGGCGGTGCACAGGTCGGACACGGAGGCGTCGAAGCCCGGCGAGGCGAAGAGCAGGACGACGCTGCCGGGGCCGCTGCGGAAGCGGGTGATCTGCGCGGCGGCGAGCGCGGCGATGCCCTCGTGGGTGACCTGTACGCCCTTGGGTCCGCCGGTGGAGCCGGAGGTGTGGAGGACGTAGGCCGGGTGCCGCGGCTTGAGGGGCGTGATCCGTTCGGGGCCGTGGAGGGCGCTTGCCGGAAGGCCGGCGAGTTGAGCCCGGGTGGCCGGATCGTCCAGTACGAGGCGGGGCTCGGGGGCCTGCGGCAGCAGTCCAGAAGTGGTGCTGTCCGTGAGCACCAGCGCCGGGCGGGTGTCGCGGAGCAGGGCGGTGGTGCGCTCGGCCGGGTGGGACGGGTCGAGCGGGACGTAGGCGGCGCCGGTCTTCAGGACGGCCAGCAGCGCGACGATCAGTCCGGCGGAGCGGGGCAGCGCCAGGGCCACCGTCCGCTCGGGGCCCGCGCCGTGCGGGACGAGCAGGCGTGCCAGCCGGTTGGCCGCCGCGTCGAGTTCGGCGTAGGTCAGCACGGTGTCGGCGCTTCGTACCGCCGTGGCTCCGGGGGTCTGGGCCGCCTGGGCCTCGAAGAGGGCGGGCCAGGTGCGCGGTGCGGGGAGGGGGCCGGGGGTGGTGCTCCAGGTGTGCAGGAGGCGGGTGCGTTCCGGGGGCGAGAGGACGGGGAGGTCGCCCACGGTGCGGTCCGGGTCGCCGGCTGCCGCCTTCAGGACGCGGACCAGGCGGCCCAGGACGGCCGCGGCGGCGCGTGCGTCGAACACATCGGGGCGGTGGCCCAGTTCGAGGCGCAGCCGATCGCCGGGCAGGACGGCCAGGCTCAGCGGGTAGTGGGTGCCGCTGGTGATGCGGGGTTCCGTGGCGCGCAGCGGGCCTTCGGGCCCGGTCGGCTCGCCGGGGAGGTTCTCGAAGACGAGGAGGGTGTCGAAGAGCTGGTCGTGGCCGCAGAGGCGGTGCAGTGCGGAGAGGCCGAGGTGCTGGTGGGGCAGCAGTCCGGCCTGCTCGTCCTGGAGACGGGCCAGGGTGCGGGCGAAGGGCTGGGCGGCGTCGAGCCGTACCCGTACCGGCACGGTGTTGTTGAACATGCCGACCATGTCCTCGACGCCCGGCACTCCCGGGGGCCGCCCGGCGACCGTGGCGCCGAAGAGGATGTCGTCCCGGCCGGTCAGGCAGCGCAGCACCACGGCCCAGGCGCCCTGCAGGACGGTGTTCAGCGTCAGGCCGTGGCGGCGGGCGAGCGTGCGCAGGTCCGTGGTCAGTCCGGCGGACAGGGTGGCCCGGACGCGTTCGTGCTCCACGGTGCCGTCGGCGGCGTGCCCGGCCGCCACGAGGGTCGGGCCGCCCACGCCGGACAGTGCCTGCTGCCAGGCCGCTTCGGCCGTCGTACGGTCCTGGGAGGTGAGCCAGCGCAGATAGTCCCGGTACGGGGCGGGGGTGGCCAGGCCCGTGGGGTCGCCGCCCGCCGCGTGGACGGCGAGCAGGTCCCGCAGGACCAGCGGCCCGGACCAGCCGTCCATGATCAGGTGCTGGGCGGTCAGCAGCAGCCGGTGGTGGCCGGGCCGGAGGCGGAGCAGGGTGAGCCGCAGCAGGGGGCCGTGGGCGGGGTCGAAGCGGGTGGCGCGTTCGCGGGTGGCGATGCGTGCCGCGCGGACGGCCTGTTCGTCGCCGGACAGGTCCGCGAGGTCGTGCTCGGCCCACGGGAGGGCGGTCGCGCGCGGGTGCGGCACCACCTGTACGGGGGTGCGCAGGCCGTCGTACCGGAAGGCGACGCGGAGGGCGGGGTGGCGTTCGAGGAGGCCCTGCCCCGCCGCGCGCAGTGCCGCCGGGTCGAGGGGGCCGTGCAGGTCGACGGCGAGCTGGCTGGTGTAGACGTCGGGGGCCTGCTCGTCGTAGAGGGCGTGGAAGAGCAGCCCTTCCTGGAGCGGGGTCAAGGGCCATACGTCGGCCAGGTCGGGGCAGTCCCGTGTCAGCCGTGCGGTCTCGTCCTCGGTGAGGGCGACGAGGGGGAAGTCGGTGGGAGTGCGGCCGTCGGCGTCCGGCGCCGTGGCCCGGTCCGTGAAGGCGGTGAGCAGGCCGAGCCAGGTGTCCGCGAGGTCGCGTACCTCGTCCTCGGTGAACAGGGCGCCGGGCCAGGACCAGGCCGCCGTCAGGACCGGACCGCCGGGCCCGTCCTCCGCCAGCACGTCCAACTGGACACAGTGCGCGGCTGGCAACGCGGGGTCGGCTCCGCCGGTGATGCCGCCGGAGCCGGGCACCGGTGACCAGTCCCCGGTGTTGCCGGTGAGGCGGCCGAGGTAGTTGTAGCCGATCAAGGGGCGGGCGCCGCGGGCGAGGGCCGAACCGGTCTGCGGATTGAGGTGGCGCAGCAGGCCGTAGCCGATGCCGTTGCCGGGAACCGCGCGCAGTTGCTCCTTGACGCGCCGGTAGGCCCGGTCGAGCGCGGGGCCGCCGGAGCGGAGCCGGGCGGCGTCGGCGCTGCCCGCGTCCAGGCGTACGGGGTGGACGCTGGTGAGCCAGCCGACGGTCCGCGCGAGATCGGCGCCCTCCCCCGTACCGGTGTCCGGCTCCGGCCCGTCCTCCGGGGCCTCGCGGCCGTGCCGTTCGATGTCGAGCAGGACGGCGGTGTCCGGGCAGCCCGTACGGCGACGGCGCCAGTCGGCGACGGCGAGACCGAGGGCGGTGAGCAGGATGTCGTCGGTCCGGCCGTGCAGGGCGGCGGGCACCGGGCCGAGCAGCGCGGCCGTCCGGTCCGGCGGCAGGGTCACACTCAGCTGCCGTACGGTGCCGGACAGGTCGCGTGCGGGGTCGTACGGTACCTGGGCCAGGGGCGGTTCGGGGGCGTCGAGCATGCCGGCCCACAGGGGGAGTTCGGCGATGCGGTCGTGGTGCTCGGCCAGTGCGGTGAGCCTTTGGGACCAGGCGCGCAGCGAGGTGCCCACCGGTTCGAACGCGGGCGGGCGCCCGGCCGCGGCGGCTTCCCAGGCGATCTTGAGGTCGGGCAGCAGCACTCCCCATGACACGCCGTCCACCGCGAGGTGGTGAACCGTCAGGAGCAGCCGGCCCGGCCGGTCGGGCCCGGCGTCGAACCAGACGGCCTGGACGAGGCCCGCGGCCCGGCCCGACTCCGGGTCCAGCCGGTCGCGGGCGGCGTTCCTGTGGTGGCGTACGGCGTCGTCGAGCGCGGTGGCGTCCAGGCCGGTGGCGTCCACCCGGTGCACGAGGTCCGGGCCGGGCTCCGCAGCGGTGTCCGTTTCCGTTTCCGTGCCCGGCGGGGCGATGTCCAGGCTCCAGACCACACCGCCGACCCGGGTCAGCCGCAGCCGCAGCGCGTCGTGGTGGTCGATCACCGTGCGCAGCGCGGTGGCGAGGTGGCGGCGGCCGAGGGCGGGCGGCACCTGGAGCAGCACCGACTGGTGGCAGCCCGCGACCGGACCGCCGGTCTCGCGGAGGGCATGCATGACGGGGGTGAGGAGCAGCGGTCCGCTGTCGTGCCCGGCGGGCGAGACGGGCACGTCGGCCACGCTCCCCGCCTGCGCGGCGAGGGCTGCGACGGTGGGGTGGCGGAAGACATCGCGCGGGGTCAGGGCGAGTCCGGCCCGCCGGGCCCGGCTCACGAGCTGGATGGCGGTGATGCTGTCGCCGCCCAGGTCGAAGAAGCTGTCGTCCGCGCCCGCCGCGCCGGTGTCCAGGCCGAGCACCTCGGCGAAGAGGCGGCTCAGCGTCCGCTCCCGGTCGTCGCGGGGCGCCCGGCGTGCGGAGGCGGCGGCGTAGTCGGGCAGCGGCAGGCGGGCGCGGTCGAGTTTGCCGGCGTCGGTCAGCGGCAGCGCGTCCACGGCGACGACCGCGGCGGGCACCATGTGCTCCGGCAGCCGTTCGGCCGCGTACCGGCGCAGCTCCCGCGGGTCGGCGGTCCGGCCCGCAGCGGAGGTCACGTACGCCACCAGCCGCCGGTCCCCCGGCCGGTCCTCGCGTACGACGACCGCCGCCGCGCCGACCTGCGGGTGCGCGGTCAGCGCGGCCCGCACCTCCGCCGGCTCGATACGGAAACCGCGCAGCTTCACCTGCTCATCGGCCCGCCCGGCGAACTCCAGCTGCCCATCGTCCCGCCACCGCACCAGATCGCCGGTCCGGTACATCCGCTCCCCCGGCGGCCCGTACGGACACGCCACGAACCGCTCCGCCGTGAGCGCGCTCCGGTCCAGGTAGCCGCGCGTCATCCCGGCGCCCGCGATGTACAGCTCCGCTGTGACGCCGGGCGGCGCCGGACGCAGCGCGTCGTCCAGGACGTACGCGCGGACGCCACCCAGCGGTCGGCCGAGGGGCAGGGCCTGGCCGTCCGGCAGGGGCCCGTCGAGGAATCCGGCGACCACGAACACCGTGGTCTCGGTGGGGCCGTAGGCATGCACGAAGCGCGCGCCGGGCAGCAGTTCGCGGCCTTCGCGCGCGGTACGGACGGTCAGGGCCTCGGCGCCCAACTCGACGCGGCGCAGGGCCAGTTCCCCGGCGAGGCCGGAATGTTCGCGCAGCGCGTGCGTCAGCTGCTCGAACGCCGTCGGGGTCTGGTGGAGCTGGGTGACACTTTCGCGTACGAGCAGCCGCAGCAGCTCCACCGGGGCGCGGCTCTCCTCGTGCGGTACCACGACCAGGCGGGCGCCGTGCAGCAGCGGGCCCCACATCTCCCAGACCGAGAGGTCGAAGGTGTGGGAGTGGAGCAGCGGCGTGACATCGCCGGCGCGGAAGTCGAGGCCGGGCGCGTCGGTGAACAGGCGGGCCACGGCGTGGTGCGGGACGACGACGCCCTTGGGCACACCGGTGGAGCCGGAGGTGTGGATGACGTACGCCGGGTGGGCGGGGAGCAGCGGGCGGATGCGCTCGTGGTCGTGTACGGGTGTGTCGGGGCACTGGCGGAGGGCGTCGGCGAACTCCGGGCCGTTCCAGAGCAGATAGGGGACGGGGGATGCCTCCGTCGGTGTGCGGGTGGTGAGCAGCAGCACGGAGCGGGCGTCGCCCAGGATCTTGTTGTTGCGTTCGACGGGCTGGTCTGGTTCCAGGGGCACGTAGGCCGCACCGGTCTTCAGCACCGCGAGTACGGCGGTGACGAGGTCGGCCGAACGCGGCAGCTCCAGCGCCACGAACCGCTCGGGCCCGGCGCCCCGCCCGATGAGCAGCCGGGCCAGCCGGTTGGCCGCGGCGTCCAGTTCACCGTAGGTGAGGGTGGTGTCCTGGAAGGTCAGGGCCGGTGCGCCGGGCGTACGGGCCGCCTGGGCCGCGAACAGCTCGGGGAGCAGGGGGGCGGGCGCCGGTGCCGTCGGGGCTGCCTGCTCGACAAGCGGCTCGTCCGGCGGATCGGTGCGGGGTTTGTCCGCCGGATCGGTACGGGGTTCGTCCGCCGGACCAGTGCGGGGTTCGTCCGCCGGATCGGTACGGGGTTCGTCCGCCGGACCAGTGCAGGATTCGTCCACCGGATCGGTACGGGGTTCGTCCGCCGGACCAGTGCAGGATTCGTCCACCGAACCGGCGCGGGGCTCGTCCGCCGCAGCCGTCCCCCGCTCCCCGCGCTCCCCCGCCATCCGCGTGTCCAGGCCGCCGACCGGCCGGTCCGGATCGGCGGCCATGTCCGTCAGCAGGCGCCGCAGCCCGTCCAGGAGCTCTTCGACGGTGGCGCGGTCGAACAGGTCGGCGTTGAAGTGGGCGGCCCCGGTCAGCGTGTCCGCGCTCGCCTCGCGGCCGGGCGTCTCCGTGATGCTGATCTCCAGGTCGGTGACGAGTCTGCCGGTGTGCAGTTCCCGGGCCTCGGTGGTGGTGCCGGACAGCTCCGGCGCGGCGCCGGGCGCGTTCTGCCAGACCAGCAGGGTCTGGAACAGCGGGTGGCGGTCGTCCGTACGGTCCGGCCGGAGCGCGTCGACGACCCGCTCGACGGGCACGTCCTGGTGCGCGTACGCCTCCAGGCCGGTTTCCCGTACGCGGGCGACCAGGGTACGGAAGCCGGGCGCGCCCGAGGTGTCCACGCGCAGCACCAGCGTGTTGACGAAGAAGCCGACCAGGTCGTGCAGCGCCTCGTCGGTACGGCCGGCGACGGCGACGCCGATGGGGATGTCCTCGCCCGCGCCCAGCCGGGTCAGCAGCGCGGCGAGCCCCGCCTGCACCACCATCGACACGGTCGCGCCGCACTCCCGCGCCAGGTCGCGCACGGCGCCCAGGAGCGCGCCGTCCCACCGGAAGCAGCAGGTCCCGCTGTGTCCGGTGGGGTTCTGCGGGCGCGGCCGGTCGTAGGGCAGCGCGATCCGCTGCGGCAGTCCGGCGAGCTTCTTCGTCCAGTAGGCGAGTTGCGCGGCGGCCGTGGTGGCGCCGGTTCCGTCGTCGGCGTCGAGCAGGTCGCGCTGCCACAGGGTGTAGTCGGCGTACTGGACGGGCAGCGGGTCCACGTATGGCGGGCGTCCCTGGACGCGCTGTCCGTAAGCGTGCGCGAGGTCGCGCCACAGGGGCGCCAGCGACCAGCCGTCAGCGGCGATGTGATGAAGCGTCAGGGACAGCAGGTGTTCCTCGGGCCCGAGCGCGAACAGGCGGGCCCGTACGGGAAGCCCGGCCGCGAGGTCGAAGCCCCGGCCCGCGGCGTCCCGTACCTGGTCCGGCAGGGCCTCCCGGGTGGTCTTGGTGACCGGCATCTCCAGCCGTACGGCGTCCGCGGGCAGGACGGACTGGCACGGCTCGTCGCCGTCGTCCGGGAAGACGGTGCGCAGGGCCTCGTGGCGCGCCACGAGATCGCGCAGCGCGGCCGTCAGCGCCCGCCGGTCGAGCGGTCCGACGATGTCGAGGGTCAGCGGGACGTGGTGGGTGGGGCGCGGCCCTTCCAGGTGGTGCAGGAACCACAGGCGGCGCTGCGCGAAGGACAGCGGCAGCCGCTCGGGGCGGTTGTCGCGGGCCGTCGGCGCGGGGCGGCGGCGGCCCGCGGTGGTCACCCGCGCGGCCAGGCCCGCCGGGGTCGGTGTCTCGAACACCGCGCGCAGGCCCAGCTCCGTACCGAAGACCGAGCGGACCCGGTTGACCAGCCCCGTTGCCAGCAACGAGTGCCCGCCGAGGTCGAAGAAGTTCTGGTCGGGGCCGACCTCGGCGAGGCCGAGGGTTTCCGCGAACAGGCCGCACAGGATTTCTTCGCGGGCGTCGCGCGGGACGCGGGCGCCGGGGTCGCGGAGTGTGGCGGCGTCCCGGTCGGGCGCGGGCAGGGCCTGCCGGTCCAGCTTGCCGTTGGCGGTCATCGGCAGCGCGTCGAGGACCAGGACGGCGGAGGGGACCATGTGGTGCGGCAGCCGGGCCGCGACGGACTTGCGGACGGTGCCGCCCAGCGCGGCGGTGGCCCGGCGCCGGGCCGGTTCGCTGGTCAGCGCCCGCAGGGAACGCGCGTCGCCCCCGGCGCGTACCGACGGGAGGTAGACGTCGGTGTACGCCACGGGTTCCGCGTCCCCGTCCGTGCGCCGGCGCGCCGTACCGTCGCGCTCCGGCTCGGGCAGGAACACGGCGTCCAGGCTGCCGTCGTCCGCCTCGGACCAGGTGACCAGGGCGCGGTAGCCGACGCTGGCGGCCAGGTCGTACAGGTCGTCCGGGTCGGCGCCCGGTGCGGCGCCGACCGCGCCGGACTCCTCCCAGCGCGCGTTGGGGATGCGGCTCACCCGCAGGGCGCCGGGCAGACCGGTACGCAGCCGGTGCACCAGCGACGGCAGGCCGGGCATCTCGCTCCCCCACCGCACCCGGGGCGCGTCGGCGAGGGAGACCACCGGGACCGGGCCCTTGCGCAGCACCACGTCATAGCGGTAGCGGCTCAGCTCGTTGCGGTACCGCCCGCGTTTGACGCGGATGTCCACGGTGCTCAGCGCGGGCAGCGCGCCGTCGGCCAGGGCGGTGAAGAAGGCGGGGGCGACGAGCAGTTCCTTGTCGCCCGCCATGCTCCGCCGGACCGCGGCGGCCAGCGCGGCGTCGTCCCCGGCGCCGCCGCGCGTGCCGGTGCGCTGCCGGTGCAGTGCGGTGTGGAAGCGACGGGCCAGCCGGAGGTCGCGTACGTCGCCGACGAACAGGGCGCCGCCGGGCGCGAGGCGGTCGAGGGCACCGCGCAGGACGGCGAGGAGGTACCCGGTGTCGGGGAAGTACTGCGTCACGGAGTTCAGCACGACCACGTCGAAGGCGCCGTCCGGCAGGCCCCGCGTGTCGTGGGCGGCCTGGCAGGTCAGCGTGGTGCGGGCGGCCAGCCCGTGGTCCGCCGCCAGCTTGCCACGCAGTCCGTTGACGGCCTCGGCGGACAGGTCGGTGCCCCAGTAGCTCTCACAGTACGGGGCCAGCCCGGCCAGCAGGAGGCCGGTGCCGACGCCGATCTCCAGGACGCGGCGCGGCCGCAGGGCCCGTACCCGCCCCACCGTGGCGTCCCGCCACTCGCGCATCTGCTCCAGAGGGATCGGCCGCCCGTCGGCGCTGCTCCGCCAGCCCGCGAAGTCCTCGCCCAGGGCCACGGGCCGGTCCGCCGAGCCGGCGTACAGGTCGTCGTAGACCTGCTGCCAGACCCTCAGCGCCTCGCCGGTGCCCGGCGTGTGCCCGCCCGTGGGGTCGGCGGGGGCGGGGTCCGGGCACGGTACGACATAGCCGACCAGGCCGGGGCCGCGGACCGCGTCCCGGTGGACGGCCACCGCCGCCTGTGCGACGTCCGGGTGGGCCGCGAGCGCGGCTTCCACCTCGCCCGGCTCGACGCGGAAGCCGCGGATCTTGACCTGGTCGTCGGCGCGGCCGGCGAACTCCAGCCCGCCGGGCCCGCGCCGCACCAGGTCGCCGGTGCGGTACATGCACGCGCCGGGCGGGCCGTACGGGCAGGCCACGAAGCGTTCGGCGGTGAGCCCGGGACGGCCCAGGTAGCCGCGCGCCAGCCCGGCGCCCGCGACGTACAGCTCCCCCGTCCCGCCGGGCGGCACCTCCCTCAGGCGGTCGTCCAGGACGTACAGCGCCAGGTCGGGGATGGCCGCCCCGATGACGCTCGCGGCGCCGGGCCGGGCGATGTCGCGGCCGTAGGCGGCATAGGTGGCATGCACGGTGGTCTCGGTCGTGCCGTACATGTTGACGATCCGCGGCGCGTCGTCCGGATGCCGGGCGTACCACTCGGCGAGCCGGGCGGGGTTGAACGCCTCGCCGCAGAGGACGACCGTCCGCAGCGTGGTCTCCCGCAGCAGCCCGGGGTGCTCGCGGTCGGCGGCGAGCAGCGCGGCGAAGGCGGTCGGCGTCTGGGACAGGACGGTGACCCGCTCGCGGGCCAGCAGGGCCAGGAACTCGGCGGGCGCGCGGCTGACCCGGTACGGGACGACCACCAGCCGGCCACCGGTCAGGAGCGCGCCGAAGAGCTCCCACACGGAGACGTCGAAGGCGTGGGAGTGGAAGAAGGTCCAGGTGTCGTCCGGGCCGAAGCCGAACCAGTGGGCGGTGGAGGTGAGCAGGCGGACGACGTTGCGGTGGCTGATCACCACGCCCTTGGGGGTGCCCGTGGAGCCCGAGGTGTGGATGACGTACGCGCAGTCGGACGGGTCCGGCCAGCCGCCGCGGTCGACGGAGGTGAGGGGCAGGTGCGAGGCGTCGGCCAGCAGCAGCCGGGTGCCGTCGTCGTCGAGCAGGACCACGGGCACGCCGTCCGGGCCGGTCTCGGCGGGCAGGCCGCCGCAGACCTCACGCGCCGTCAGTACGGCGACGGGCGCGGTGTCGCGCAGCAGGAAGGCGATGCGCTCGGCCGGGTACGCGGGGTCCACCGGCACATAGGCCGCACCGCACTTGAGCACCGCCAGGACGGCCACGACCAGGTCCGCGGTGCGGGGCAGCGCCAGCGCCACCCTCCGCCGCGGGCCGGCGCCGCGGCCGAGGAGGACCCGGGCCAGCCGGTTGGCGGCGGCCTCCACCTCCGCGTACGTCATCCGCACGTCCCCGCACACCACGGCGACGGCGCCGGGCGTCCGGTCCGCCTGCCGGGTGAACAGCTCGTCCAGCGTCGCGAACGAGAGGTCGCGGGCGGTGCTTCCAGAGGCGTCGGCCACGGGATCAACTCCAGTACTGCAGGGGCTCGCCGGGGCCCTTGCAGGCGATGAACGCGGCCATGCCGACCCGGTGCCCGCCCCGGGCCGGGGTGACGGCGTGCAGCATCCGGAGATAGACGTTGGCGACCAGTTGCTCGGTCACCCCGGCGATCTCCGGGGCGTCCGTCTCCTGCCCGATGTGGTCGGTGTGCGGCTGGAACACCGAGGTCATCGGGTGGAGCACGCGCAGGGCGCCGACGAAGCACGGACGGCCGCGCAGGCGCAGCAGGTCGGCGCCGGACGGCCAGCGCTCCTGGAGGAGCAGCCGTACGTGGTCCACCGGGGACAGACAGGGCGCGAACAGGGCGCGCACCTCGTTGATCGAGGGCAGCGCGGCGTCGTGGTAGCGGGTGGTCAGTTCAGGGTTCCACGCCGTGTCGACGTGCGGCATGAACACCCGCCCCACCGTGCTCGTGCATTTCTTGTGATAATTCCCCAGCGCCTTGTGCCGGACGGCTTTCCCGGCCACTTCACCGGCGATCCGCCGGTCGCAGAAGCCGGGTACGTGAATGGCGGCGATCTCGTGGCGGGGCAGCCGCAGCAGGGAATCCCGGGTCAGTTCGCGGGCGAAGTCACCTTCTGCGGAGGCGGCGGCCGCGACGCGTACGCCAGGGTCCGAGGCAGTCGAAGTCACGTCGTCACACTCCACTCGACGGTGCACGGCAGGGAGAATTCCGGGCGGCCGCCGGCAGCTCACCGCACGACCGCCCCCGGTCCCGTGAACGGGAAAGCCGGGGTGCTGCCGGAGGATATGAGCAACACCCCGCTCCTTTCCGCTCCCGGCCGCGTGCACACCGCTTCCGGGTACCGCGGGCACGTCCGGAAACCAGACTCCCGCGCCGCGCCGCCGGCCACACCACACTCGCGCCCGTCCCGTCACATTGAGGGAACGCGCGAGCCCGCCATGGACGGGTGCCGGTGGAAAGACCTTCCGACAAACTGCGGAGATGAAGGAAAGCCCGGAAAGGCGCGACCGGCCCGTTCTCCGGCGCGCCTCAGCCGGTACCGCTGGGCACCACGCAGTCGGCCGGCTGCGGCTTCTTCTCCGGCCAGCCCAGTCCGACGAACGCCACCCGGCGGGTGGCCGGGTCCAGCTGGACCACGGCCACCGGCTTGTCGTAGGCGTTGCCCGCGTTGGTCAGGCAGATCCAGCCGCTGGTGCCCACCACCCGGTAGCGGGCCTCCAGCCGCGGCCACTGGGCGGCGACGCGGGCGCGTGTCGGCACCGTGCCGGCAGCCTGGGAATTGGCCAGGAAGACAGCGGCGGCGATGGTGCGTACGCCGTCGTGGACCAGCATCGTCCGGGAATCCTCCAGGTCCACGTCCCCGATGTCACCCGCGTCCTGCCGCCGGATCAGGCCGTTCAGTTCCCGCAACTCCTTTTGTGGTTCCGTCAGGTACGCCGGCCGGTCCCCGGCCGCCGGTGCCCGGCCCGTGCGCGCCCGCTGTTCCTTCTCCCACTGGCGCAGGGACGCGTTCCAGGCGTCCGGGTGGCCGGGGGCCGCGTACTGCACGGTGACCGTGGCCCCGCCCCCGTCACCACCCCGCAGTTTCTCCCAGTCGGCCACGCTCATGTACCGGTCCAGGGTCGCCGCGCCCGACCCGCTGACGACGGTGTATTTCTTTCCGTGGCACGGCACCTGAGCCAGCTTCAGGGCGAACAGCCGCAGATGGACCGGGCGTCCCGCGAAATAGACCACTTTCGCGTCGGATTCACAGATGTTCTGCCCGATCGTCGTGAAGTCGTTTCCGGTGTCGCCCGGGTCGTTGATGCCGGGCGAGGTGTACGGCTGGTCCTGCGGGCCGGGCGGGCCGGGTTCCGGCTTGCTGAACGCCTTGGCGAGCGATTCGTCGTAGATGTCGTTCGGGCGCATGTCCTTGACCAACACGGTCTCCGCGTCCCTGAGGCCACCGTGGAAATTGGCGAGCGCGGCCGCCTGCTTCCGGTTGGTGGGAATGATCCGGGCCAGCCCCGGATACTTCAGTCTGCTGCCGTTGTCGGCGTTGGCGATATCGTCGGCGCTGACCCGGCTGGCGAGCACCGGGATGTGGAGTTCATTGGTCAGCCGGTCGATGGCCGTCCTGGTGTTGCCGAGGCTGAGATTGAACCCGGTGACGGCCCGCAGGTTGTCGCGCCGGGAATCCGCCATCGCGGCGAGCCGGTCCACCACCTTTTTCTGCTGGGCGTAATCGGCGCCGGGGTTGGCCAGCACCAGCCGCAGCAGCGGCTTGTTCTCCGTACGGTTGGCCCGCCACTGTGCCAGATAGGCGCCCTGTAATTCGCTGCGGAGCTGTTTGCGTTCGGCGGCGGACTTCGGTTGCAGGGGCAGCATCATCGCGATGGTGACGAGGTCCTGTTCCTGCTCAAAGACACGTTTGTTCTCCTCGCCGATCGCGCTGGCCACCTCCCGGATCTCCCTGGTCCCGAAGTCGTATCCGGAGCCGCTGACGCCGACGCATTCACCGGCGCTCCGCTCGACCCCTTCCGCGCAGTATTCGGGCGCGCCGATGCGTCCCGGCAGGATGAGGGCGAGGGGGACGACGACGGCCAGTACGACGAGCACCGTGCAGACCTTGCGGATCAAGGTGGCCCAGAACGTGTTGTACAGCCAGTTCAGCACTGCCGCACCCTCCCCTGTCGCCTAGCCGATGTGTCTCGTGCACGTACACGGTCTGAGCGGCTGCTTGCCCGCGAGCCGGTCGCTGAAGTCGCGGGCCGTGTGGGTCAGCGTCCCCGCCCCGGCCTCGGGCTCCTCCCCCAGCCGTTCCAGCAGCTTGGGCAGGGTGTCGGTCACGGCGTCGTCGAGGCTCTGCGTACGGTCCTCGCAGAGCCATATGGCGTGCAGCAGCCGGTCGATGCGCTTGCGCCGCACGTCCCCGGCGATCTCCGCGTCGCCCAGGGCGCGGGCCCGCCGGTCGTCGGGACCGCCGAGCAGCGGTGCCTCCGCGATGGCCAGCAGTTCTTCGCACCACTGCCGCGCGCTGCGGATGAGGAACGTGCGGTCGAGGTAGTCCGTGACCGTGTCGGCGTCGCCGGCGGCCAGGTGGTGGTGCATGGCGTGGGCGGCGGCCGAACCGAAATGCTCGTCGGCGGTCTCGTCGTCCAGGGCGCGGTAGTGGTCGCGCAGCAGCAGATGGTCGCCGCGCCAGGCCGCACCGTCCGGCCGCAGGCGGTGGAGGCGCCGCATGAGCAGGCGGCGCAGGCCGAGGTCGCCGATGAAGTGGCGGGGGCAGTGCGGCCAGCCGCTGTCGCCGAGCAGTTCCCCGATCCGGTACGCCGACAGGCGCTCGTCCCGGCCCGCCTGCACCTCGCGCATCAGGACCTGCGCGCATGCGGTGTCGTGTGCCACCGACAGGTGGCTGAGCAGGTCGAGCCAGTGGCCGCGCTGTTCGGGCGGGAGTTCCTCCGGAGGCTGCCGGCTGATCAGCTCGTCCAGCAGGAGGTCCGCCACCGGGCGGCCCTCCGCCTCCTCGCCCGCGCGCACCCGGGCGTCCAGCAGGGCCCAGTCGGTGCCGTCGTCGGGCTCCCGGAACGACAGGGACGCGGTCGCCTCGCCCAGCCGGGACACGAACAGCGGGCGCCCGCCGCTCAGCCGGTGGATGCCGCTGTCGATACGCAGCCGGGCGGCGTTGGCCACTCCCTCCTGCCGCACCCGCAACCGGGCAGTCTCGCGCGACTGCTGGTCCCGGGTCAGCACCGGCATCCGCACGAGGAGGACGCCCCGCGACAGCGGGGTGAGGCCGGGCACGCCGCCGGCCGGGCGGCTCCACCGCGGCAGTCCGCCGTCGGTGGGCTGCCAGCTCACCGGCGCGTCGTCGCCCGTACCACCGGGGCCTCCGGCGTGGTACAGGAACCGTCCGCCGTCCGCGCGCCGCGCGGTCGCCATGACGACCAGCCGGTCGTACAGCCCCCGCTCCCGGTCTTCCAGAACGGGCTTCAGCAGTCGCCTGCCCAGGGCGTTGTCCGCGTGGTCCAGCAGCAGGGCCGGGCGGCCCGCGCGGGCGAGGCGGCCGAAGAGCGATACGTACGCGGCCTCGATGTCCGTCCGCAGCGCGCGGAACAGGAAGCCCTCCGCGACCTCGCGTGCCTCGCCGCCCTGCTGGAAGTGCGAGGCCAGCGAATGCAGCCCCAGCTTGGGGTGGCCGCCGGCGCCGGTGTACTCGCCGTAGCACGCGGCCAGCACGGCCTTGCCCTCCTGGGAGGTACGGGCGAGCAGTTCGTCGAGCACGGCGTTGATGAACGGTACGGCTCCGGGGTGGGCCACCAGCCCGGCGACGACACCGGCGTAGGCCCGGCCCGCCCGGTTCAGCACGCCGCGCCAGAAGGAGCCGCGCGGCAGCAGTTCGTCGTGCCGCTGCACCTCGCTGACCAGGGTGGCCGTGTCGGCGAGCGGGTCGCTGGCCGCGACCGCCGCCAGCCCCGCGTACAGGCGCGGTGTGGCGACCGGCCCGCCGTCGCCCTGCCACGCGCCGAACTGCCGGGCCACCTCGCGCAGCACCTCGGTCGTCACCGAACGGGTCCGCGCCTGCTGCTCCGCCTGCTCCCGGTACACGGTGAGGCCGCAGTCCACGTGCGCCGTCGGTACGTGGCGGCCGAACTCGCCGCGCACGCAGCGCAGAAGCCGCCCCTTGCCCATGCCCGGGCCGCCGACGAGCAGGACCACGGGCAGGTCCGGGCCGTAGAGCGGCTTCCGGTTGCGCCCGGCGCAGGTCTTGCCCAGCAGCCGGGCCAGCAAGCCGTCGTCGTCGAGCAGCTTGTCGAATCCGAGATCGTCAGGCACGGGCCCCCCGAGGCATCCTGTCCGCACCGCCGTGATGACACGTCAGGTTAATGCAGCACTCCGGGCTTTAGGGAGAGATGCGCCCGGCCAAACCCGCGGCCAAGGCCCGGCCCTCGGTCACTCCTCTTCGGCCTCGCCCACGGCGCGGGTACGGCCGACCAGCCGCTCGTAGCGCTGCCGGGCCGCCTGCGGGGTGCCCAGCCCCAGGCCGAAGGCCACGTCGGGCCAGGTCATGCCCCGTCCGCGCGCCATCCGCAGCAGTCCGGCCTCCAGCTCGTCCAGCTCTCCGCGCACCAGCGGGAGCAGGCTCAGCGCCGCGGTGATGTCCGCCCGGTCCACCTCCGGTTCGCTCTCGTCCCGCCGCGCCGCCCCGCTCATCAGGAACGCCACCAGCCGGACGGCTTCGTGCGGCGCGAGAACCGTCGGGTGCACCTGCCGCGCGCGCTGCGCGTCGGTCGCCGCGTGCCGCTCGGCGATCCGGAACAGCGACGCGTGCACCCGCTGCGCACGCGCCTGTTGCGGGTCCGGCAGCGAGAAGGGGTCCGCGCCGGGGGCGTTGCCCTGGTCGGAGGTTTCCGGGGTGTCGGGTGTGGAGGACATGCGTCGAGAATGGAGTCCGACACAGATGCCTGTCAACGACTTATTGTGAACGCTTTGTTTGCCCTTCGTCCCGCAGCGAAGAGAGATGCCAGCGCCGACAGGGGCCCGGCGGAGTGCCCGGGTGGCTGAGGAAGAAGTGATATGTACCGGTATCGGACAGATTTGCGCTGCGGGCTTTCTGCGCTTCCGGGCGGAAATCCGGCAGAGATCGTCCCCCGGCCCGGGAAAGCTCGTGGTGGGCGTCGACGGCTGCGGCCGGGCCGGTGACCGCACCTTGCCGCGGCACGGCCCGAAGCCGACGGCGCCCCGTCACCGTCGCCCTGACTCCCTTGGCTCCGCCCGGCGGGGCTCCTGACGTCCGGGGCGATGGGCGGCAGCGCGGTACGGCAACCGGGCTGTGCCGGACACCCCGCCCCTGGCGTCTTGGAGGATCCATGACGATTTAGGCCACCTTCAACCGCTCCCAGCTCAAGTGGGACACATACATGTTCCTGGGTGATCAGTACCTGCTCTACAGCCTCACCGACAACGTCGTGCGCGTCGGCCCGCGGGCCATCGACGTGGGCTGGCCGGGCCTGCGGGACACCCAGTTCGCCCGTGCCATCGACGCGGCCGTCCCCTTCTCGTGGCGCCTCAACCCCTTGGCGATGGACCTGCCGATCGAGAAGGACTACCTTTACATCTTCCGGGGCGACCAGTACGTGCGCTACGACGTGGCGAACGAGCAGATCCTCTACGGTCCCCTGGAGATCGCCCCGCTGTGGCCTGGCATGAAGGACGCCGGGTTCGAGCGGGACCTCGACGCGGCGTTCCTGGACCAGGCGGACGTCCCCTTCGGGACCGTGGACACGTACTACTTCTTCAAGGGCGACAAGTTCGTCACCTACGACAGCCTCACGGACCGGGTCAGCGGCGGCCCCTACAGCATCGCCGCCAAGTGGCCCGGACTGAAGGAGACCGGGCTCGACCGGGACCTCGACGCGGTGGTCTACCAGATCATCCCGCCCGCGGTGCTGGCCGGGACGAAACGCCGGCTGTGCTACTTCGTCAAGGGCGACCAGGTGCTCCAGTTCGACCTCGACGAGTGGAAGCCGCTGAGCGGCGCCCGTGGCATCTCCGACATGTGGCCCGGCCTCAAGGGCACCGAGTTCACCGCCGCCTCGCCCGCGCCGCCCTACCCGCCGGTCAAGGCGCGCGCCGACTTCCGGATCAGCTTCGTCAACGACGGCGAATACGAGCCCGAGCCCTACGGCGCGATCACGCTGGACCTCAAGGACGGCGGTTACTTCCGCATCTGGACCCAGAAGAACCTGGGCAACTCCACCCCGACCCGGAACAGCGTGGCCACCTCGATGAACCTGCCCTTCACCGCGAACGACATCGCCAAGGTCTCCTGCTGGGTCGACGAGTACGACCTGACCAGCGGTGACGACTTCCTCGCCCGCGGCACCAAGGACTTCACCGGCAACGGCTCCTACACCGTGAGCAGCGACGACGGGCACGTCACCGTCGACGTCACCATCACCCCGGCGAGCTGAACCACGCCTGGCCGGTCCCCGCCGTGGGGTGCTCACGGTGGGGACCGGCCTTGCGCTCTCCGGCCTCCGCTGCTGGAGGGGGCGGACCGGGGCGCCGTCGTCACCGGCCTTTTACCGCCGGACGACCCCGGCCCGCCTGGGCCTCGTTCTTCTTCCCCGAGGAACGAGGCGAGTCGATACTGCCCGCCGCGGATGCCGCCATGCACACCGCGGCGACGATCACCCGGACAGCCCAGCCGGGTCGCGCGGCGGGGCCTCGGCGGTCTGTGCGGCGGCCGTCAGCAGGGTGAACCACACGGTTTTGCCGGTCGGGCCGGGGCGGGTGCCCCAGGCGTCGGCCAGCGCCTCGACCAGCATCAGGCCGCGGCCGTTCTCCTCCGCGTTGTCCGCCAGCCGGGCCCGCGGCCGCGGGGTGCTGCCGTCCGAGACCTCCACCCCCAACTCGCGGGCGCTGTACCAGACGCGCAGGGTCAGCGGCCCGGGCGCGTGGCACACGGCGTTGGTCAGCAGTTCCGAGACCAGCAGCAGCGCGGTGTCGGCGAGTGCGGTCAGGCCCCACCACCGCAGCGTCCGCCGCAGGAAGTACCGCCCTTCGGGGACCGACGACGGCCGGCCGGCCAGTTCGACCGTCGTGGTGTCCAGCGGAGCGGCAGGGAAGCCGACCAGCAGGAGCGTCACGTCGTCGGCGTACGTGGCGGTGCCGGGAAGCATCGTGTGCAGGACGCGGTTGGCGGCGTCCTCCAGGTCCGGGGTGGTGGCGAAGACCTCGCGCAAGGTCGCGGTGAGCAGGTCCAGTTGCGCGTCGATGTCGCTGTGGGGCGTTTCCACCAGGCCGTCGGTGTAGAGGGCCAGGGTCGTTCCGGCGCGCAGCGGCAGCCGTACCTGCTGGTGCGGTACGCCGCCCACACCGAGCGGGATGCCGGTCGGCACCGGCAGGGCGCTGACCGCACCGTCCGGTGCGACGAGCCAGACCGGCAGGTGTCCGGCCGAGCAGGCGGTCACCTCGCCGAGCGCCGGGTCCGCCTCCAGGTAGGTGCAGGTGACGAACTGTTCCGGCAGTCCGCGCGTGAACGTGTCCAGCGTCTGGATCAGCTCGCACGGCGGTGTCCCGGCCAGTGCCAGCGCGCGGGCGGCGGAGCGCAACTGCCCCATGACGACGGCCGCGTCCAGGCCGCGCCCCATGACGTCCCCTATGATCACGCCGACCCGCCCGGCGCCGAGGTCGATCAGGTCGAGCCAGTCGCCGCCCACGCCCTGCCCCTGGGTGGAGGGCAGATAGCGGGTGGCGGCGCGGGCGCCGGGGATCTGCTCGGAGGCGCCCATCAGGCGCAGGGCCAGCGCGATGTGCCGCTGCTGCGCGTACAGTTCGGCCAGTTCCCGTTCGGCCTTCTTGCGCTCGGTGATGTCGCGCACCGTGGAACAGACGCCGGTGATGACGCCGTTACGGTTGCGGATCGGCCACAGCGACACGTCCACGTCGAGAATCCGGCCGTCGCTGGTGGCCCGCCGGGTCTCGTAATGCTCGATCCGCTCACCCCGGCCGATCCGCTCCAGCAGATCCGCCTCCTCGTCCTTCAGATCCGGCGGAATCAGCAACCCGATATGCCGCCCCACCACCTCCTGCGCCCGATACCCGTACAACCGCTGCGCCGCCGCGTTCCAGAACGTGACCTGCCCGCCCAACGTCTTGATCAGAATCGCGTCCTGCGAACACTCCACCAGCCCCCGGAACAGTCCCTGCTCACCCGCGGCGTTCCGCAGGGCCTCCATTGCCGTCATCGGTGCCTCATCTCGCCTGACGCATCCGCTCCCGGGCAACGGGTGTGCACTCGCCGTTGCGCCACCCGCGGCCGGCTGCCGGATACGTCCCCGCCGTCCCCGCAGACCCATTCCTGCGGAGGGTGCGGTCATTGGAGCACGCACGGTGCGACCTCAACGGGTTTGTTCAGTTTTGGACGCTACTGGCCTGAGCCCTGCCACTTTCCCGCCCGATTCCGTATGGATCCGGACTGACGCGGCGGGGCTGTTCAGGACGGGGAGCGGTCCTGCGGCCGGAGGCGGTAGATGTTCTCCGCCCGGATGCCTTCGAAGTCCTCGACGAGATTGAAGGAGACGCTCTCCCCCGACAGCAGCGTCCGGGCCCCTTCGGCCCCCTGGATCGCCGAACGGTAGGCCAGCACGTCCGGGCCGCCGCCGCTCTGGGCGACCAGGCCGGCACCACGTTCATGGTCGAACCATTTGACGATGCCATGGGGCACAGCGATCACCTCTGCCGAGCGGAGCGGTCGGTACACCCAACGAGTGCCCCCTCACCGGTGGTTAAGGGAGCGCACTCACCGGCGCACGTAGCTCGCGCCCGGCGCCCGGGCAGTCCCTCATCCAGGCGTACGGCGTCTTTGCTCCGGAGCCTGTGCCGGTGCCCGGGTCCGCGTCCGCGCCCGGGTCCGCGCCGGGATCCGACCGCCCGGCGCGTCCGTTCAGGAGCGGCCGCCGCCCCGGCGGTTGTCGACGACGCTGTCCGGACCGGGCGTCATGATCGTCTCGTGCCCGTTGTCCGCACGGACCCGGTACGGCGGATTGCCGTCCTTCCCCAGCACCTCGACGATCTCCACCACGCGGTCGCTGTTCCCGACGGCCCGCCCGTGGACCACCAGGCGGTCTCCCTTACTGGCGTGCATGCGGCACCCTCTCTGCAAGTCCGAACCATTGGTAAAACCGCACTTCTGCGGGGGAAACCCTAGTGGTGCGTGCGGAACGGCAGAGGGCGCACAGCGCGGGGCATTCAGGTGGTTGCGGCCGAATCCGCATCGGCTCATCCGGTGAACAGGTTCCTGCCCAACGCCGGGTCGGACATGTCTTTCACCGGTGTGCTGTCCGGCCCGGGTACGCGCGTGCCGGGAACCACGGCCGTCCTGTCCACCCGGCACAGGAGCGCCACATCACCTTTGGCCCAGATACGCCGGTAACCGTTCGCCAGAAGCAGTTCCTGGCGCTGTTTCAGCTGCGCGGGCGAAGTGAATGGAAACGTGGTCTCCGCGGTTTGCAGAACGACATAGTCGGCGCCGCGCGGCGCCGCGTCGAGAATCATCGTACGGGTACGCGCGGTCAGCCGTACGGCCACATTGTTGTCCGCCTCCACCGTCGCACCGTCCGGTACCCGCCCGGCGGCCTCGGCCAGAGCCTGGCCACGCGCGGAGGGCACCCAATGATTCGGGGTCACCAGCACGGCGAGGCCGAGACAGCAGGCGACCACCGCGTTGAGCCCCACCGCGCACACCCCGCCCACGGCCACTCGCCGCCGAAATGCCCGCCCTTCCCCCTGCGCCGCGCGGTGAATGCGCGCGGCGGTTTCCACCGCCGCGGTCAGCAGGAACGGCCAGGCGAAAGCATCGTAATGGTGGATCACCGGCCAGTGGTGGGGATTGTCGGACAGGACGCGTTCGGCGATCAGCGGAAGGGCACACAGCGTGGTGGCCGAGCCGAGCGGCAGGAACAGCAGCGTGGCCACAAGCCAGAGGATCAGCCCGGCTTTCACCGGGGTGCCGAATGCGACGGCGAGGAAGGCGCCCGGATCGGTCACGGCGCGGTGCGCCAATTCGGCGAAGTCCGCGCCGACTTCACCGTAACTCCAGTAATACTGCCGGGGTCCGCCCATCGCCGGTATCAGCGCACCCACCGTCACGGCCGTCATGGCCGGTCCGAGCACCAGAAGGGCCGCGCCCGTCAGTCGGGCGCGGCCCTCGCCCCCGCGCCGGTTGCGCCACAGCAGAACGGCGCCGTACATACCGACGACGAGGCCGAGGTCCTCCTTCGTCAGGCACAAAAGGGCGGCACAGACGCACACCGCGCCGTAGCGCCGCGCGAGGCCGCGCTCCAGCATGAGAAGTGTGAACGGAACCGCGAAGGCGACCTCGTGAAAGCCATTACGGGCCGCCATCAGCAGCGGCCAGCCGACCGCGTAGGAAAGGGCGCCCAGAAGGGCCGCCCGATCGCGCGTGGCCGGTACCGCGTGCGCGAAACAGCGCAAGGCGATCCGGCGGACGGCAGGTGTCCCGGCGGCGAACAGCGCGGACTGGGCCAGTATCAGCACCCGCGGGTCGTTCCACACCCAGTACAGCGGGGCCAACAGCGCCAGGACCGGCGAGAAATGGTCGCCGAGGAGGGAGACCAGCGGCGGGAATTCGTGGTGCACATTCTTGATTTCGGAGCGCGGCAGCTCGAACCGGGCGTACGCACGCACACCCTGGTCGAAGATGCCGAGGTCGAATCCGCCGACACCCGCCGTATGCCACATCTGGAGACCCAGCCCGCAGGTGACGGCGAAACACAGGAGGGTCGGCCAGAAGGACGCGGGAAGGCGGGTGCGGAGTTTCCCGCGCAGGCCGGAAAGACCGGAATGCGTACGCTGATGGCCGGTTCTTTCCGTAACGATGAGCGGGTTGGTGATCACCCGTGCACTTTAATGATCGAAGTTGCCGGACCGGCATGTTCCAGACAGTGATTTCCGGACGTTGTTTCCCCGCCGGGTGAAGGCATCCGGCACTGCCCCGACTCCCGCGCGGACGGCCCCGGAATACCACCGCCCGCACCGCCCCGGAATCACGGCTTCACCCGCCACTCCCCGGTCCGCGGCCCTCACCCCGCCTTCGGCGCCGCCCGCATCGCCATGTACGCACAAGGCGTGCCGTCCCGCAGCGTCGCGAAGACCACCGGCATCCAGTCCTCGCTGACGGAGGACCCGTCGCCGCGCGCCGCGAACACCGTCCCGGAGACCGGCACCAGATCCATTTCGAGCGGCGGGTGGAAGTCCGCCATCCCCTCGACGAACGCGTAGGTCAGATGCGGCGTGCCGGCGCGTTCGGAGACGGTGATGACGACGCCCGCGCGCCGGTACGTGCCGAGGTACGGCGTCACATCCACCACCGGAGGCCGCGCGGGCGGCCCGAAGGGCTCGGGCATCCGCACCCCGGCGAGCTCGCCGAGCAGTTCCCTGAACAGCGCGTCGTAGAGCCGGCGGGCGCTGCCGCCATTGGTCAGCAGGGCTATGGCCACACCGGCCTCCGGCACCACGCGCAGGAACGCGTACTGCCCGACCGAGGCGCCGTCGTGGCCGTACCCGCGGGTGCCGTTCCAGTCGTACAGCGACCAGCCCAGGCCCCACCCGTCGGAGGAGACCGACCACCGGTCGGGGCAGTCGGCCTCCCAGCCCTGCATGGCCGACACGGTCCCGGAGGCGAGCAGCCGGGTGCCGTCCGGCGCCACACCGCCGTCGAGGTGCAGCTTCGCCAGCCGTACGACATCGGCGGCGCCGGCGATGACACGGCCGTACGGGCCGGCCGAGCGCGGCATCAGGTCCCAGGCGGGCGCCGGGTCCGGGTCCTTCCCGGACTCGCCCAGGTGCCCCATCGCCGCCCGGAAGCTCAGCGCCTCCTCGGGCAGCGTCATGGTGTGCCGCAGCCCGAGCGGGGCGACGATCCGGTCCTTGAGCGCCTGGTCCCACACCTGCCCGGTCAGCACCTCGACGAGGCGGCCCAGCCAGTTGTAGCCGACGCTGCTGTAGGAGAACGTCCCCGGCGGACCGTCGAGCGGCACATCCCGCGCGGCCTCGACATAGCGGGCCAGGCAGTCGTCGCCACGGCCGGTGTCCTGCGTGAAGTCGCAGGTCAAGCCGCTGGTGTGACTGAGCAGCCGGCGCGTGGTGATCGTCCTGGTGGCTTCGGGGTCGGCGGTGGCGAACTCCGGCAGCACACTGACGACCGGCGCGTCGAGGTCCAGGGCGCCGGAGTCGGCGAGCTGCATCACCAGCGTGGCGGTGTACATCTTGGCGATCGAACCGAGCTGGAACACCGAGTCGGTGGTGGCCTCCACGCCGGTGCCACGGTGCAGCACACCACTGGCCATCTCGTGGATCGCACCCTCCGTCAGTACGGCGAGGGAGGCACCCGGCACATGGTGGGCGGCGCGCAGCTCGTCGAGACGGGTCTGCCAGTGGGCGAGGTCGAAGCGTGGCGAAGTCATCGGGACATTCCCCTTCCAGGTGGGTCCGGCCCGCGCGGAATGCACGGCATCCAGGACACTCGCCGCACACTGTACGGCTTTCCGCACACTGTACGGTCAGCGCACGGTGAACGTAAAGCCGTACACTGTGCGCCCGTGGTGTCCGGCGGGGCCGGTTCACCGGAGGCCGCGAACGAACCCGAGCGAGAAGAGGAGGCCGCATGCGGGCCGAAGAGCAGGCGTTCCCATCGGTGTGGACCCGCCCTAAGCGCGCGCGGCGGGAGCAGCCGGCGCTGAGCCGGGAACAGATCGTGTCCGCGGCGCTGGAGTTGCTCGACACGGAGGGCATCGACGCTCTGAGCATGCGCAAGCTCGGCACGCGCCTGAACGCGGGCGCCACCTCGATGTACTCGCACGTCGCCAACAAGGACGAGCTGATCGAGCTGGTCGTGGACGAGGTGTACGGCGAGATCGAGGTACCGGCCCCGGACACCCCGGCCGCCGACTGGCGCACGGCCGCCGTCGCCTGCGCCCACAGCATGCGCGCCACGCTGCTGCGGCACCCGTGGATCGCCTCCGTGCTCGGCGAGTCCGGGGTGTCCTACCTGGGCCCGAACGTGCTGCGCATGATGGACGCCCTGCTCGCCGTGTTCGAGAACGCGGGCTTCTCCCTGGCGGCGGCCGACCGGGCCGTGAACACCCTGGTCGCCTACGTCATCGGCGTATCGACGAGCGAGGCCGCGTTCCTGACGGCCCTTGCCCGCAGCGGGCACAGCGAACAGGAGTGGATGGAACGCCTGTGGCCGGCCGCCGAACAGGCCGTACAGCCGTATCCCCGCCTGCGCGCGCTGTACGCCACACAGCGCGACGCGCAGTGGAGCGGCAACCGCGAGGAGAGTTTCGGCGAAGGGCTGGCGTGCGTCCTGGACGGGATCGCGGCGCGGCGCGGCGGGTGAGGGGCGCCGGTTCGCCCAACCGAGCGCCCTTCCCAGCTCATCCCGGCCGTTCCACGCGATAGACGTAGTGGGCGCGGCCGGCGGTGGGGCTGTCCGGTTCGAGTTCGCCTTCCGCGACTCGGCGCAGACCGGCCTTCTCCAGGGCGCGCCACGAGGCCCGGTTGGCGACGGGCACGGGGATCAGGATGGCCGGTGCCTGCGGGTGGTCGTACCACGTCGCCTGTACGACCGCCCGGATCATGCGCGGGCCGAGCCCCTGCCCCACCTGACCGGGATCGCCGATGAGGTAGTCGAGTGTCATGGCTTCCCCCGGCACCTCGGTCAGGGCGGCCAACTCGGCCCGGTAGTCGGGGTAGTCGGCGAACCGGGAGCGCTGGACGAGGCCGAAGGGCCGGCCGTCGAGGAGGACGAGCAGATCCTCTGACGGCTCTTCGCCCCTGGCGACCGGGCCGAAGTCGCGTGCCACCGCCTCCGGCGAGGTCTCGTGGTTCCACCAGCGCGCGATGTGCGGCTGCTCCAACCAGCTGCGCACCAGCGGAAAGTCGGCTTCGGCGAGCCGACGCCAGGTAATCATCGCATCCTCCGCCCCTCGCCCCGACGCCCCATCGCCCCGATGCCCCTCCATCAGGTCGCGGACGGCTCCCCACCGTCCGCATCCTCCGTATCGGCCCGCGGCAGTACGACGATGCCCCAGGTGACCATGACCGCTCCGACCGCTTCCGGCACCAGCCACCATCCCGTGCGCACCCCCTCCCCGTACACCACGATGCCGAGAGCCAGGCTGACCAGCGCCTCGCCGAGGGTCAGGGCGGGCTGCGAGGCGATCAGCGGCCCGGACTCCATGGCGTTGGCCAGCAGGAACAGCGCGCACGCGCCCGCCGCGACGAAGGCGTACGTCTGCCAGGCGGTGAAGAACGCGCCCGGTCCGTGCCGGTCGAAGGTGTCGGTCGCGGCCTTCATCAGCGTCGCGGTCAGCGCGTAGCCGATCGCGGAGGCGGAGCTGAAGAACGCGGCGCGCGCCTTGCCCCGTGGCCGCGGCAGGGCGGCCAGTACGCACGCGGCCATGGCACCCACGGCGGCCACCAGAGTGAGGACCCACTTCCCGGCGGAGACCTCGGTGCCACCACCGGACGGCGCGGCGGCGGCCAGCCCCAGGCCGAGCCCGGCGGCCACCATGACCGACGCCGCCCAGCCGATCGCGGGCAGCCGACGCCGGGCCACCGCACAGGCGATGAGCAGCGTGAACGGCAGTTCCAGCACCAGGATGGGCTGCACCAGGGACAGCGAGCCCAGGGTCAGGGCGAGCGCCTGGCACGCCGCGGCGCCGACGATGACGGCGATGCCGCCCAGCCACGCCGGGCTGCGCAGCAGGTGCCGGACCAGCCGGACGCTGAAGGCGTCGCCCGGCGGCACCTTGCGTGCCGCGATCCGCTGCAGCACGGTGCCCGTAGCGTTGGCCACGGCCGTCAGCAGGGCGAACAGCGCGGAGAGCACAGCTGACACAAAGGGCTCCTGCGGTCCGGCGCAGCGGTCACCGAGCCGCCACTGCCCCCACGGTGCCAGACCGGTCACGCGTGCCGGAACCGCACCACCGCGACGAGCCGTCGATCACACGATCGGCTCTCCATGCCGCTCCAGGTGCGGCTACGTGCGGCTCTCCGCGCCGGCAGGGGTGGCAGCGAAGGCCGTGGTCAGGGGTGATGGCGGACGGCTAGGGATGGGGGTGGCGTGAATTCGCCAGCGGTTCAATCCGCGACCACCCGTCACCAAGTGCCCTTCGTCCGCTACTCTTTGTAACGAGACCACTGGGGCCGAGAACGGGGGTTCGGCCATGGGGTTCACTGCACATCCGGCATGCGCGAACGGGCGCACTCGGACGCGTGAGGAACTCGCCGCGACCATGAACGAGTCGCGGTTCGGCATCGATCAGCAGGCCCGGCCGCCCGCCCAGCGCGTGCGCGGCGGCCGGGAGGCGGGCGAGGTGATGGCGCGGCTGCTCGCCGGCACCCGGCGCGAGCTGCTGAGCCTGGACGATCCTTCCGACTGCCTGGAGCAGCAGATATCCGAACGGCTCCTGGCGCGCGCCGCTTCGCTCGTGCGCACGGCCGTCGACCGCGTGCTGACGGTCCGCCGACTCACCTCCCGCCCGTCCCTGTCCCCACGCACCTACAGCCGCCGCGTGAACGAACTCCTGAGGAACAGCCGCCTCGAAACGTGCCTGGAAGCACTGGCCGCCGACCACCGGGGCCGTACGGCATTTCCTCGTCGGCGCGCGGGGGTGTCGGCGGGTACGCCCCACTGCGTACGCCACCCGTCTCCTGGCCCGCCAGCAGCTACCTGACCTGCAATTATGTGGGCCCCGCGGGGCGCGGGGACACTTCGGTTGCTCCGGGTGGGGGGTTTACCCGAAGAATCACCCGTTCGCAGCTTTTTGCGGCTTGATACTTGCTGTGAGGCTGGAAGGACTCATGGTGACCGTCCCCACACCGAGGAGAGAACTCCATGATTCTGTCCATCTCCGGCGTCGTTCTGCTCGGCATCATCGTCTTTCTGTTCTTCCGCAAGGACGGGCTGAAGGTGTCCCACGCCCTCGTCTGCGCGCTCTTCGGGTTCTACCTCGCGGGTTCCGCGATCGCCCCGAGCATCAAGGCCGGCGGCGCGAGCCTGGCCAACCTCCTGGGCGGTCTCAAGCTCTGACCGCGGCCCCGTCCCCCGCGCACCCACCGCACCCTCCGCGTCGCGAACCACCAGGAGACGATGTGACCCGGCGCCCACTGCCCCGCATCCTGACCGACAGCGCGCCGGTCGCGCGCGGCCGCGAGTTCGCGCGCAGCGCCGCGGACAGCGCCGCCGACGTGTTCCACCCGCTGATCATGATCAGCCGGGGTCTGCGCCGGCTGCTGGCCGCCGGACGGCGGCGCTGGTCCGACACGCCCGAGGACCGGCGGGGCTCACTGCTGTTCATGGCCGCCGGCACCGTCCTGGCGGTGGCGCTGGTGCCGTACGGACCGCTGCTCGCGCTGGTCACGCTCATGGGCGCGGCGGCCTGGGCGGGGCGGGAACGGCCTGCGGAGGTGCCCGCCGGCCCCGCGGACGCCGAGACCGACCGGTTGCGGGCGCTGTACGAAGCCCTGGTGCCGTACTTCGCGATCGAGGGCGATCCCACTCCCCTGTACGCCCACGACGGGGACTGGGAGAGCGTCTTCTCGGACTACGAGTTCGACGAGACCGGGCGGCCGTCCAGGTTCACGCTGAAGTACCCGCCGTACTTCACCGACGGCGACGCCGCGTCCCGGGCCCGTATCGAGCAGGTGCTGCACGCCAAGTCGGGCCGCGGCCGGGAGTACCACTTCGCCTGGGACGAGGAGGCGAACCAGCTGACCCTGACGGTGCTGCCCCCGCTGCCGACGGACATCGCGGCGCAGCAGTTCGTGACGACGCACGGGGAGACCGTCCTCGGGTTCACCGATCCGGACGCCGTGCAGCGGACGCTGCCGGTGGCGGCCGGGGAGGCGACACGGGACGAGCCGCCGGTGGTCTGGCGGACCGGGCTGCGCTCGACCGAGCCGCATCTGCTCGTGCTGGGCCGGCCGGGCGCGGGCGCCACGACCCTGCTGCGGTCCATTGCGCTCCAGGCACTGTTCTACGGCGATGTCCTGGTGATCGACGGCAACGGTACCGGCGAGTACGCGTGCCTGGCGGGCCGGACCGGCGTCATGGGCGTCGAGACCGGGCTGTCCGGGGCCATGGCGACGCTGGAGTGGGCGGCGCACGAGACCGAGCGGCGGCTGATCACCGCCAACCGCGCGCGGCAGGCCGGGCAGCAGGCCCCGGACGACATCCGCTGGCCCCTGTGGATCATCATCGACCGGCCGACCGCGCTGGCCCACCTCGCGGCGGCCGAAGGCCGGGAGGACCCGCAGCGGTTGCTGCAAGTGCCGTTGCGGCACGGCCGGGCCGCGTACGTGACGGTGGTGGTGGCCGACCAGATCGACTGCGCCGGGATGCTGAGCGAGCCGGTGCTCACGCACACCCGGGCCCGGGTCGTGCTCGGGCCGGCCGCGCCGGAGGAGGTGGAGGCGGTGCTCGGGGCGCCGCCGCACACCACCCCGGCCGCCGACGTACCGCCGGGCCGCGGCTACGCCCGCCTCGGCAGCGGCCCGGTGCACCGCCTCCAAGTCCCGGTCACACCCGACCCGTTCGACGACGCCACGAGCGAGGCACACCGACAGGCCGTACTGTCCCTCCTCCCGGAACGCGCGGCCACGGTCGGGGCGGCGGGGGACGCCTGGGAGGTGGAGGACACGGTGGACGCAGCCGCCATGGTGGACACGGTGGCCGCAGCCGGCACGGTGGCGGCAGCCGGCACGGCGAACACGGCAAGCATGGTGGACACGGCAGGCGCGGACCGTACGGCGGACACGGAGTACGCCGACGACGGCGCCGTCACGGACGAGCCGGCCACCCCGGACAGAACGCCCAACCCAACCACCACTCCCACCCCAACCACCACGGTCACCCCGACCGCAACGCCCGACCCAATCGCCACGCCCGCGACAACCGTCCCGGACAACACCCCCCGCACCGGCGGAGCCATCGGCGTCGACCTCCTCTTCGGCGGCGTCGCTCCCGCCCCGCCCAGCACTCCGCCCGCCTCCCAGGAGGCCACGGTCCCGCCCGAGCGCGGGTAGCCGGGCCGTACGGAAGGGCGGTCAGCGACCGCGCCTCAACCTTTCCGCCCAGCGGCCGACGGCCCGTCGCGGACGGCGGGAACCCGGACGAAGCAACCGACGCCCCTCGATACCCGCCTGCCCGGCAACTCCCGGGCCACGTCGCCAGGGGCCGTCGGGCGACAGCACCGACGCCTCACGTTCGGCCTGAGCCTGGATTTCGACATGCGCTTGGTGGGACGTCGCGCGGAACGCTTCCTCGTACGAAGCCAGGGCCGCGCTCATGGCCCCGCCCGCGGCGCCGCGACGGCGTACGTGCACGGCGAAGCCCGCGCAGAGCGCCAGGACGGCGGCGAAGAAAGCGAACAGGATCAGGAACGGAATGATCGAGCCCATGGGGAAGAAGACTACTTGGCCGCCCGGTACCGTTCAGGCGTGATCGATTCCCGGCTCCCGCTCCTCTTCCTCGACGTCGACGGCCCTCTCCTGCCCTTCGGAGCGACCCGGGAGCAGCTTCCGGACGGGTACCCGACCTATGAGAGCGGGCGCGCGCCCCGGGGAGCCGACGCGAATCCGCTGATCACCAGAATCGACCCGGCCCACGGCCCCCGCTTCGCGTCGCTCCCCTGCACGCTGGTGTGGGCCACGACGTGGATGTCGGATGCGAACGACTGCGTCGCGCCGTGGCTCGGGCTGCCGGAACTGCCCGTGGTGGACTGGCCGGAGCCGGACGGCGAGGACCCGCGGGACGGCGTCCACTGGAAGACCCGCGCGCTCGTCGACCGGGCCGCCGGCCGCCCGTTCGCCTGGGTCGACGACGAGATCACCGATGCGGACCGGACGTGGGTACGGGCGCATCACCCAGGCCCCGCGCTGCTGCACCGCGTCGATGCCCGACTGGGCCTCACGGACGCCGACTTCACCACCCTCGGCCACTGGCTGCGGACCATGACCGGCAGTCCCTGATCACGACGACCGCCGGCCACCGCCCACCCCCACCGCGCCCCCTCAAGCCACGAAGCTCTGCGGCACCTCGACCTCCCCCGCGGCCGTCCCCGTGGCCACATGGTGGGCCGCGACGGCCAGCCGGGAGGCGGCCTCTTCGGCGACGGCGCCGTTGACCGTGAACGGGAGGCGGACGAAGCCTTCGAACGCGCCGTCCACGCCGAAGCGGGGGCCCGAGGGGACGCGTACGCCCAGCCGCTCACCCGCCTCCGCGATCCGGGAGCCGGAGAGGCCGCCGGTGCGGGCCCACAGGGTGAGGCCGCCGGGCGGCACGCTGAACTCCCAGTCGGGCAGGTGGCGGCGGATCGCGGCGACGATCGCGTCGCGGTTCTCGCGGGCCTGTGCGCGGCGGATCTCCACGGCCTGCTCCCAGCCGTCGCCCTCCAGGAGCGAGACGATGGCGAGCTGTTCGATGACCGGTGAGCCCAGGTCGGCGAAGGCGCGGGCGGCGACCAGGCTGCGGATGATGTCGGGGGCGGCCCGTACCCAGCCGATACGCATCCCGGCCCAGAACGCCTTGCTGACCGAGCCGACCGTGATGACGGAGCTGCCCGACGGGTCGAAGGCGCAGACGGAGCGGGGCAGTTCGACGTCGTCCAGGCGCAGTTCGGCCATGGTCTCGTCGGCGACCAGGACCGTGCCGGCCGCGCGGGCGGCGTCCACCAGGCGGCGGCGCTGGTCCTCGGTGGCGAGGGTGCCGGTCGGGTTGTGGAAGTCGGCGACGACGTACGCCATGCGGGGCGCCGCGTCCCGCATGACCTGCCGCCAGGCGGGGATGTCCCAGCCCGCGAGCCGGTCGGCGAGGGCGACGGGTACCAGCCGGGCGCCGGCGTCGCGCATCAGCTGGAGGATGTTGGCGTACGAGGGGGAGTCGACGGCGACGCGCTCGCCGGGCCGGGTGAGCAGGCGGCAGATGGCGGCGACCGCGCCCATGGCGCCGGTGGTGACCATGATCTGCTCGGGCATGGTCGGGATGCCGCGCGCCGTGTAGCGGTCGGCGAGCGCCTGGCGGAGCGCGGGCAGCCCGGCCGGGTAGTCGCCGTGGGTGTGGGCGTACAGCGGAAGGCTCTCCATGGCGCCCTGCACGCTGCGGGTCAGCCAGGGTTCGGGGGCCGGGAGGGCGGCGCAGCCGAGGTCGATCATGGAGCCGGCGGCTTCCGGCGGCAGCGGTTCCAGGCCGCGGGTGGGCAGCGGGTTCCCGGCGGGTACGGCGGTCCAGCTGCCCGAGCCGCGGCGGGACTCCAGGAAGCCCTCGGCGCGCAGCGCCTCGTATGCCGCGGCGACGGTCGTACGGCTCACGGAGAGCGCGGCGGCCAGCTCGCGTTCCGCGGGCAGGCGGGCGGCGACCGGCACGCGGCCTTCCAGGACGAGCAGGCGTACGCCGTCCGCGAGGCCGCGGTAGGCGGGGATCCGCCGGCCGGCCGGGGTGACGGTGTCGCGGGAGTCCTGCGACCGGAGCAGCCGGGCGAGTTGCGACGCGCCTACCGCTGAAGTCCACTGCGCCATCGCGAGCAGTCCACCTTTCCCGAATTGGCCATGGAACCTGATCAACTACGCGCCACAGAGTGTCATGCGTCAGTCCAATCATGCCAGGAGGGGGAAGATTTTGTTCAGCATGCGGAGTTCCGCGGCCACCGGGGACAGCGGCGGGGAGGAGGGTGCCCGGGAGGACCGGCCGGGCGGGCGGCGGCTGCCGCGCCGCCTCGTCCACCTCTACACCGGGCTGGTCCTCTACGGCCTCAGCATGGGCCTGCAGCTGCGCGCGGGCCTCGGCCTGGAGCCGTGGAGCGTCCTCAACCAGGGCATCTCCCGCCACACGGGCCTGTCGATCGGCACCGTCACCATCGTCTCCGGCGCGCTGATCCTGCTGCTGTGGATCCCGCTGCGGCAGCGCCCCGGCCTGGGGACGGTCTCCAACGTCGTGATCCTGGGCCTGGTGATGGACGCGACGCTCGCGCTCGTACCGGACATCTCGGCGCTCGCCGTCCGCATCCCGCTGCTGGTCACCGCGATCCTGCTGAACGGCATGGCGACCGGGCTCTACATTTCGGCCCGCTTCGGCCCCGGCCCGCGGGACGGGCTGATGACCGGCCTGCACCACCGTACGGGACGGCCGCTGCGCCTCGTGCGGACGTGCATCGAGATCACCGTGCTCGCCGCCGGTTTCGCGCTCGGGGGTTCGGTGGGCGTGGGCACCGTGCTCTACGCGCTGGCCATCGGCCCGCTGGCCCAGTTCTCGCTGCGCTTCTTCACCCTCGACAGCCCGGGCGGGCGCATCGTGGCGTCGTCCACGCCGGCGCCGGAGCCCGCACCGCTCCCCCACGGCTGAGTTCAACTTCCACAGCTGCGTCCAACTTCGTTGCGCCGGTGCCGGTTCGTCGTCGTGTGCCCCTCCCCGCACCGGTCCCCCGCCCCCTTTCCCCTTCCTTGCCGGCTCCCTGCCGACTGTTAGGCTCGCCGCGCCAACCACCCGCCTGAGCTGGCCTTTTACTGTCCGGCGGGTGGGCACCGACCGGAGGGAGCGCAGGGTGAAGATCGGGGTCAATATCCTCAACTACGGGGCGGACACCACCCCCGAGGGCATGGAGACGTGGGTGCGCGGCGCCGAGGAACTCGGCTACCACCTGGCGATGATCTCCGACCATGTGACCCAGCCACCGGAGGTCGCGGACGCCTTCCCGGCTCCGTTCTACGACCCGTTCACCACGCTGGCCTGGCTCGCCGGGCGGACGACCACCATCGAGCTGGGCACCACGGTGGTGGTGCTCCCGTACCGGCACCCGCTCCAGACCGCCCGTGTGACGGCCAACCTGGACCGGTTCAGCGGCGGCCGGCTCGTGTTCGGGGTGGGCATCGGCTGGTCGCAGCAGGAGTACGAGGCGCTCGGCATCGACTTCGCGGCCCGCGGGCGGATCACGGACGAGTACCTGACCTGCATCAAGGAGCACTGGACCCAGCCCGTCGTCTCCTTCCGGGGCGAGCACGCCGCATATTCCGGCATCACGACAGGGCCCGCCCCGGTGCGCCGCCCGCACCCGCCGGTCTGGGTCGGCGGCCTCAGTGACGCCGCGCTGCGCCGCGCCGGGCGCTTCGGGGACGCCTGGCACCCGTACACGCTGGACGCGGACGCGATCCGCCGGCGGCTGCCGGTCCTGGAGGCCGCGGCGGAGGCAGCCGGCCGCCCGACGCCCGCGGTGACGCCCCGGATCGCGCTGCACCTCACGGAGCGGCCGGTGGACACGGCGTCCCGCCTGCCGGGGCACGGATCGGTCGGCCAGGTCCGCGCCGACCTGGCGGCGCTGGCGGAGCTGGACGTCCCGTACGTCGTCCTCGACACGTTTCTGACGAGCTACGCCGGGCCGGTCCCGCCGGAGGAGAGCCCCCGGCACGACCTCGCCCAGCTGGAGACCGCGGCCGAGCGGATCTTCGACCTTCCGGGAGAGACGCTGCGCTGACGGCGGGCGGGCCCGACGCCCCCGCGTGCACCGGTGCGGCCCCGTCGCCGGCCGGTCACGCCCCGGACGCCGCCCCGTGGCCGGTTGCCGACGCGCCGTACCCCCGCCCTGTATATCCTCTGGCCAATGCGCTCCCAGCAGTTGGCCGGCCGCGGCTTCCCCGTACGCCACCCCTACCTCGACCATCCGGTTCCGCTCGCCTTCGCCCACCGGGGCGGCGCGGCGGACGGGCTGGAGAACACCGCCGCGGCCTTCCGGCGCGCGGTGGCGCTCGGCTACCGCTACCTGGAGACCGATGTGCACGCCACGTCGGACGGCCGGCTCGTGGCCTTCCACGACGCGACGCTGGACCGGGTCACGGACAGCGGCGGCGCGATCGGCCGCCTTCCCTGGCAGGCGGTCCGCCGGGCGCGGGTGGCCGGGCGGGAGCCGCTGCCGCTCTTCGAGGAGCTGCTGGAGGAGTTTCCGCAGGCCCGCTGGAATGTCGACATCAAGGCGGAGGCGGCGCTGCGGCCACTGCTGGACCTGCTGCGCCGTACGGACGCCTGGGAGCGGGTGTGTGTCGGGTCGTTCTCGGAGGCCCGGGTCGCGCGGGCGCAGCGGCTGGCCGGCCCCCGGCTGGCGACCTCGCTCGGGACGCGCGGTGTGCTGGGGCTGCGGATGCGCTCGTACGGCCGGGGCGTACCCCTGGACCGGCTGCTGGGGGCGGCGGTCCGGCGCAACGCGGTCTGTGTGCAGGTGCCGGAGCGGCAGTCCGGGATCCGGGTGGTGGATCCGCTGCTGGTCCGGGCCGCGCATGTGCGGCGTTTGCAGGTGCATGTGTGGACGGTGAATGATCCACGGCGGATGGCGGCGCTGCTGGACCTGGGGGTCGACGGGATCATGACCGACGACATCGCGGCCCTGCGGAAGGTGCTGACCGCCCGGGATTCCTGGCCCGCGGAGTGAGGGCCGTACGCACGGCGGGGCGGGCCCGCGCCGCTCTGACGAGCTGTTACCAGAGCCCCATGGCCCCGGCGATGGGGACCCTGATTTACGGATGGCGGCTGCGGGCCGGTAGTGTACGCCTTTGGCTCACCAGGCGGACCGTTACTGCGCGCTGAACTGTAGAAAGCGCTGGGTGACATCTGCTGCCAGATGTGACAAACCGGGCATTGGTGGGTACAACAAGGGGCGGCACGAAGGAAGGCAGCGGCGCGCAGCGCCTCCATCAGGCGGTGGTGGGCGACGGGTGGGCACATATCCCGGCATCGGGAATCTTCACCGCCGACCGGACGTTGACCGGATGACGACGACAGCGACACCTGTCCTGTGGGCGACAAGCCCGGGAGGCACGATTCATGAGTGAGCGAGCTCTTCGCGGCACGCGACTTGTGGTGACCAGCTACGAGACCGACCGCGGCATCGACCTGGCCCCGCGCCAGGCGGTGGAGTACGCATGCCAGAACGGACATCGATTCGAGATGCCGTTCTCGGTAGAGGCCGAGATTCCGTCGGAGTGGGAGTGCAAGGTATGTGGTGCACAAGCCCTCCTGGTGGATGGCGATGGCCCTGAGGAGAAGAAGGGCAAGCCCGCGCGTACGCACTGGGACATGCTCATGGAGCGGCGCACCCGCGAGGAGCTGGAGGAGGTGCTGGCCGAGCGGCTGGCCGTCCTGCGTTCCGGAACCATGAACATTGCCGTGCACCCGCGCGACAACAACAACAGTCGCAAGTCCGCCTGACAAACGGACGCACGACCGCGTACGGGCCGGGGCCACTGCACCACGCAGTGGCCCCGGCCCGTTTTCGCACCTCGGCGGCCCGGCGGGGTGTGCGCGAGGTCACTCCCGGCCCGCGGAATCATCCGGGCCGCCACAGCGCTGTACCGGTCGCGGGTGCCGGTGGGACAGTGTCCCCGGGCCTCACCATTCGCCCGTGGGGACGATCGTTCGGCTGAAGCCCCACGGAGCCTTTCGCCGAGAGGCGACCGCCATCGGTATCCGCACCTTGGGACCGCCCCGGCCGGCACCCCCGACTGGCCGGGGCTTTTCCGTACGGCGGAGTGCCTTACGCATTCATACGGCGGGGCGTCCCGCGCGTCGGTCCGGGACCAGGCCCCCTCGGGGGGTCCGGCACCAGGCCCCAGCCGCATCGCTACGGACCGCCACACATCGCACGCGCTGTGTGCGCCCCCGTATCCAAGGCGCCCTCCTCCGCCGTCAGTTACCGTCCCTTCAGCGCGGCAGCTGCGGGTCGTCGCGGCGCGGGGACGGCGGCTCGTCCTCGCGGATCACCTCGCCCTGCACGATCTTGCCGTCCTGCTGGTGCATACGCGCCTGCAGGAAGGCGTCGCCGAGCCCGCCCGGGGTGTAGCGGACCCGGCGGGTCAGCAGGCGCTCAGCGCGGCGGTGGAGCAGTTTGCGGGTGGGCGGGAAGAGACAGAGCAGCCCGGCGGCGTCGGAGAGCAGGCCGGGGAACATCAGCAGGAGGCCGCCGAGCATGGGCAGCGTGTTGCCGCTGCCCGAGGACTTCTGGTCCTCGGGGCCGTCGGAGGCCGCGGGGCCGCCCTGCTGCATGCTCTCGGTGAGGTTCTTCCAGGCCCGGCGGCCGGCCCGCTTGATCACGTAGCCGCCCGCCACCACGCCCGCGACCAGCAGCAGAAGCACCGTCAGTCCGCCCGCCGCGTCGGCGACAAGAGTGAGCAGCCATATCTCCAGCACCACCCAGGCGGCGACACCCAAGGGGACGAACCGGCGGGCGCGCGAGCGCTGGGGCGGGCGGGACCGGGGCGGCGGCGTGGCTGCGAACGTCATGTCTCAAGTGTGCCTGGCCCCGGCCGCCACGCCCCCGCGGGTCCGCCTCCCGGAGCGTTCGGGCCGTAGCGGAACACCCGCAGGTCCACCCCGACAACCTGCGGGTACGGGTACGCCCCGAACGACGCGGGCCCCGCCGGACGCCTCACGCCCCACCGAAGACGATCAGGCAGAACTCGTTGCCCTCGGGGTCGGCGAGCACCGTGGTCGGGCAGCCCGCGTCGTCGAACGGGCCGCGCAGCACCCGCGCGCCGAGCGCCGTCAACCGGCTCAGCTCGGGTTCCATGGCCGGCACCCGCAGGTCGATGTGCATGCGGTTCTTGCCCCGCTTGGGCTCGGGCACCTCCTGGAGCAGCAGCTCGGGGTGGCGTCCTGCCGGGTCGGTCAGGGCGGTGTACGGCGGTGTCGTCCGCGTGATCCGGTAGCCGAGGGCCCGGCTCCAGAACTCCGCGAGCGTCTTCCGGTCGTCGCAGTCCAGCACCACGACGATCTCCTTCGGCGCCGCTTCGGTCATCGCGTACTCCTCTCGCTCGTACCCCTGGCCGTACGCGTGCCCCCGATCGCCACAGAACGCATGCGCCCCCGGCCGTCGGGCACCCGTACCGGACACCCTTTCCCGATTTCCCACAAGGAGGCCGAACGCGATGGACAAGCGCAGCGAGACACCGGAGCAGGGCGGCAGCGCCGTCCCCCGGGACCTGCCGGACCAGCAGGCGGACCCGCGGGGCGGCCCGGACCCCTGGGAGGGCCGCAGCCCCGACGACGGGGATGACGAGGAGGAGCACACGGACATCCCCGACACCGATGTCTCCGGTACGGGCCGCCGCGGCGCGCCGCGCGCACACGACACGCAGAGCGACGAGCCGACCCCGGACGAGCCCGCCGACTGATGCGTTCCGCGGACCGCCCCCGCGGGCCCGGCCACCGTGCGTCCCGCGGGGGCGCGCCGTCCCCGCGGGACGCGCGGTCCGGCTTCCGGCCCGGTCTACAGCTCCCGGAGCGCGGGCAGCAGCTTCTTGCCGGCCCAGTCGAAGAACTCCCGCTGGTGGTCGCCGCCGACCTGGACGACGGCGATCTCCTCGAAGCCGGCCTCCGCGTACGGGCGCACCGCCTCGACGAAGTCGTCCACGTTGTCGCCGCAGGGAATAGTCTCGGCGACGTCCTCCGGGCGTACGAACTGGGTGGCCCCGGCGAATCCGTCCGGGTCCGGCAGCTCGGAGTTGACCTTCCAGCCGCCGGCGAACCAGCGGAACTGGTCGTGGGCGCGCTTCACGGCGGCGTCCCGGTCGGGGTCGTAGCAGATGGGCAGCTGGCCGACGCGCGGCTTGCCCTTGCCGCCGTGCTTCTCGAAGGAGCTGATCAGCTCGCCCTTCGGCTCGGTCGCGATGACCAGGTCGGCGAGGCGGCCGGCGATCTCGCAGGACCGCTCCCCCGAGACGGCCACGCCGATCGGCGGCGCCTGGTCGGGCAGGTCCCAGAGCTTGGCGGCGTCCACCTCGAAGTGGTTGCCGTGGTAGGTGACCTTGCCGCCGTCGAAGAGCGCCCGGATGATCTCCAGGGCTTCGGTGAGCATCTCGTGGCGGGTGCTCTTGCCCGGCCAGCCGTGCCCGACGACGTGCTCGTTCAGGTTCTCGCCCGCGCCCAGCCCGAGCCGGAAGCGGCCCTCGGAGAGCAGCTGCATGGTCGCGGCCTTCTGCGCGACGACGGCGGGGTGGTAGCGCACGGTCGGGCAGGTCACGTACGTCATCAGCGGGATGCGGGAGGTGGCCTGCGCCGCGGCGCCCAGGACGCTCCAGGCGTACGGGGCGTGGCCCTGGGAGGCCAGCCACGGCGCGTAGTGGTCGGAGGTCACCGAGAAGTCAAAGCCGGTTTCCTCCGCCCGGACGACGTGGTCGACGAGATCACGCGGGCCCGCTTGCTCTGTCATCATCGTGTAGCCGATTTGCACCATATGCCGCGAGTTTCCCGATCATGCGACCGCAAAACTCGGCCTCGCGACGATCACCGGTGGGGCCCGGCCACTCCGCCCGACCGGCCTAGCGTGTGCTTCCGCGAACGTCCGGACCACACGTCCCCAGCGGGGGGGGGCGGAGGCGCGACGGCCCCCGCCGCCGCGATCAGCGTCCGCGGAGCTTGTTGACCCGCGAGCCGACGCCCCAGCCGGTGACCCGCCACAGGGCCTCCACGACGATGTCCTTGCTCATCTTGCTGTCGCCGCGCTCGCGCTCGACGAAGGTGATGGGGACCTCGACGACGTGGAAGCCGCTCTCGACGGCGCGGCGGGCCAGGTCGACCTGGAAGCAGTAGCCCTGCGAGGAGACCTCGTCCAGGCCGAGCCCCTCCAGGGTCTCCTTGCGGAAGGCGCGGTAGCCGCCGGTGACGTCGCGCAGCGGTACGTCCAGCATGGCGCGGCAGTACGTGCTGCCGCCGCGGGAGAGGTACTCGCGGTGCTTGGGCCAGTTCACCACCCGGCCGCCGGGCACCCAGCGGGAGCCGAGCACGAGGTCGGCGCCCTTGAGGGCGGTGAGCAGCCGCGGCAGCTCCTCGGGGCGGTGGGAGCCGTCGGCGTCCATCTCCACCAGGACGCCGAAACCGTGCTCGATGCCCCACCGGAAGCCCGCCAGGTAGGCGGCGCCGAGCCCTTCCTTGCCCTTGCGGTGCAGCACCTGGACGTGGTCGTCCGCCGCCGCCAGCTCGTCGGCGATCTTGCCCGTGCCGTCCGGGCTGTTGTCGTCCGCGACGAGGATGTGCGCCTCCGGCACGGCGGACCGTACCCGCGAGACGATCGGCTTGATGTTCTCCGCCTCGTTGTACGTGGGAATGATCACCAAGGTGGTCCCGAGCGGACCGTACTTCCGCTGACCGCCGTCTGTCACTGCTGCCCCTTCTCGTCCTTGCCACGCCCGCGCCGGCCCACGACTGCCGCGGCGACGCAGGACAGAAGTCCCACGATAGCGAGCACCCACTCCGGAACGGCACCGACGCGGTCGGCCACGGTCTTTTCGTCACGCAGCGGGAGGCTCGCCCGCAGCACCCCTTGGGTGAACTCCGGGATCTTGTGGGTGACCGTACCGTCCGGGGCCACCACCGCGCTGATCCCGCTGGTGGCCGCCGTGACGACGGCACGGCCGTGTTCGACGGCGCGCAGTTTGGACATGGCCAGCTGCTGTTCCGGCTGTCCGGTGCGGCCGTAGGTGGCGTTGTTGGTCTGTACGACGAGCGCGCGGGCGCCCGCGTTCACCGTGTCATGGACGATCTCGTCGTAGGCGACCTCGAAGCAGATGACGTCGCCGAGCCGGGCGGGGCCGACCGCGAGCACCCCGGTGTGGTCGCCGGGGTAGAAGTCGCGCGGCACCCGCTGGAACCGGGTGATGACCTTGCTGAGCTGCTCGCGGAAGGGCACGTACTCGCCGAACGGCACCGGGTGCTGCTTGGTGTACGAGGCGCCGGGGCCCTTCACCGGGTCCCACACGATGCCCTGGTTGAAGACGTAGCCGGGCTTGTCCGGGTGGTCGACGAGGGCGCCGACGAGGACCGGCACACCGATCGACTTGACCGCCGCTTCGATGCGGTCGTACGCCTGCGGGTAGCGGAACGGGTCCAGGTCCGAGGCGTTCTCCGGCCAGATCACCAGGTCGGGCTTCTTCGCCTTGCCCGCCTTCACGTCGGCGGCCAGTTTCTCCGTCGCCGTGGCGTGGTTGTCCAGGATCTTCATCGGGCGGCCGAGGAAGTCCATGCCGGGCTTTTGCACGTTGCCCTGGACGATGGCGATGTCCACGCGGTCGTCCGCGTCGGTGTGCACCGGGACCAGCAGCCCGGACACCGACACCGCGGCGGCCAGGCCGACCGCCTCCACCGCGGGCAGCGCCCCCCGCACCGACTTTCCCTCCCCGCGCAGCCGCCACAGGACGACGGCCGCGGCGGCCAGCAGCGAGCCGCTGAGGGCGACGGCGAAGGTCACCAGCGGCGCACCGCCCAGGGCCGCGAGGGGGGTGAAGGGCGAGCCGGTGTTGGCGAAGGCGAGCCGTCCCCACGGGAAGCCGCCGAAGGGTACGCGGTCGCGTGCCCACTCCTCGGTGACCCACAGACAGGCGGCCCACACCGGCCCGTACTTCAGGCGGGAGGTACGGGCGAGCCCCGCGCCCAGCAGGGCCACGTACAGGGCCTGCACCAGGGCCAGCCCGAACACCGCGTCCCAGCCGACGACGTGCAGCCACTTCAGCAGCAGGAAGAAGAACGGCAGCCCGAAGGCGAAGCCCGTCCAGGCGCCCTGACGGGCCGTCCGGCCGCGCGTGAGCAGGCCGAGGGCCGCGACGCCGACGAGGGACAGCGGCCACAGGTCGTACGGCGGGAAGGCCAGCGCGAGGACGAGGCCGCCGAGGACGGCGATTGCCGTGCGCGGCGCCTCGCGGCGGACCAGCGCCGCGAACCGGCGGCCGCGTCCGCGCCCGGCCGCCGCGTCGGAGCCCGATGGCACGGTCCCGGCCTTTCTTGCAGGTCGTGCGGTGGTGTCGGGCACGGTCGGCCTTCCTTGCAGGTCGTGCGGTGGTCAGCAGACCGTACAACGGTGCCGTGGAATTGCGGACCGGGGGTGCGTGCGGGTATAAGCTCCGCCGCCCGGCGTAGGCGGCCGGGGACCGGCGCACCGCCGTGCGGTGCGGAACGGGGCGCGTCAGCGGGCGGCGTGGACCGGACCGGGGCGCGCGCTCGTGCGCTGCGGATCGGGGCCCGGTGCCCTTCGGGCCGACCTGGGACCCGCTGGCTGCGGGTCGACCTGAAGCCGTTGTCTACTGAGCAACCGGGCCCCACCCGGGTCGCACCTTCCCCCTGGCCCTTGACGAGCAGGGAGGGACCCCCATCCGGCCGAAACCTTCCGTCGTCCCCGTGCCGCAGGGGCTGGACCTGGCTCCCAGTGGCGGTGTGCCGGTGCGGCACCCCGTCCCATGGCCCAGTTGCGTTCGACGACCGCGCGGAGGTCTCCCGGTCTGACGTCCTGTGGTGGACCCGGCCGAACCTACCGGCCGCCGACCGTCTGCTGTCAACAGTTGCCCGGCCTGCGTGGTTTTCGCGTCGCCCCAGGCAGGCACCCGCTCTCCCAGGTGGGGCGGGCGCCCGCGGGCGCATTCCGCCGCGGCACGCGCCCCCGTGAAGTCACTCGTTCGGCCGTCCGTACACCGTGCGACCGCCGACCACCGTCCGCAGGCATACGGGCAGGTCCCGGCCGGGCGTGAGGTCGGGCAGGCCGGGGGTGCCGGAGCGGGGGTCGGTGGACCAGCGTTCGACGCGCTCGTCGGGGGCCTGCACGACCAGGTCGCCGGTGCGCCAGACCGCGTAGTCGGCGGGCGCGCCGGGCACCAGGACGCCCGCGTCGTCGCGGCCGATGGCGCGCCAGCCGCCGCGGGTGTGCGCGGTGAACGCGGCGCGTGCGGAGATGCCGTGCTCACGGGTGCGGTGGAAGACCGCGGCGCGCAGGGTGCCCCACGGGTCCAGCGGGGTGACGGGGCTGTCGGAGCCGAGGGCGAGCGGCACGCCGGCGCGCAGCAGGGCGGCGTACGGGTTGAGGGTGCGGGCGCGTTCGGCGCCGAGGCGGGCGGCGTACATGCCGTCCTCGCCGCCCCAGGCCGCGTCGAAGGCGGGCTGTACGGAGGCGGTCAGCGCGAATTCGGCGAACGCGGCGACGGTGGCCTCGGTGAGCATCTCGGCATGCTCGATGCGGTGCCGGGCGGCCCGGACGCGGGCCAGACCGACCCGGTCGGCGGCGGCCCGTACGCCGTCGGTGACGGCGGTCAGCGCGGCGTCGCCGATGGCGTGGAAACCGGCCTGGAGCCCGGCCTCGGTGCAGGCTGCCACATGCGCCGCGACGGCGTCGGCGTCCAAGTGGGCAGTTCCGGTGTGGTCCGCGTCGGCGTACGGGGCATGCAGGTGGGCGGTGTGCGAGCCGAGGGAGCCGTCGGCGAACAGGTCGCCGGCCGCGCCGATGGCGCCGAGCGCCCTGATCCGGTCGGCGTCCTTTGCGTTGGTGACGGTCTCTGCCCAGTAGCCGACGACGCGCGGCCCGGGTTCGCGCGCGGCGCGGGCCAGCAGGGCGGTGAAGTCGTCCTCGCTGGAGATGTCGGGTCCGGCGCACTCGTGGAGGCTGCCGATGCCCAGCGACGCGGCGTGCGCGAGGGCCGCCGCCTGGGCGGCGTCGCGCTGGGCGGGGGTGACGGTGGCGTGCGCGGCGGCCCGTACGGCGTGGTGCGCGGCGCCGGTCAGCGGCTGCTCGGCATGGGATCCGGGCAGGTCGCGGAGGCCGGGGACGAGGTCGAGGAGGGCGGTGGTGACGACCGCGGAGTGCACGTCGACCCGGGTCAGGTAGAGCGGCCGGCCGCCGGTGGCGGCGTCCAGCTCGGCGCGGGACGGCGGCCGGCCCTCGGGCCAGGCGGTGGCGTCCCAGCCGTGCCCGAGCAGGACCCGGTCCGCCGGGCGGGCCGCGGCGTACTCCCGTACGCGGGCCAGCGCGTCGGGGAGCGTCCGGGCACCGGACAGGTCCAGGCCGGTGAGCGCGAGGCCGGTGGCCGTCGTGTGCACATGTGCGTCCGTGAACGCCGGGGTGACGAGTGCACCGTCGAGGTGGACCACCTCGTCCACGCCGTCGGCGAAGGAGTCGGCGGCGCCCTCCTCGCCGACCCAGGCGATGCTGTCGCCCTCGACCACCATGGCCGTGGCGAACGGGTCGGCGGGGCTGTGCACCTCCCCGCCGCGCAGCAGGACGGTACGGGGCCGGGCCGGGTCGGGGGTGCGCTCACTCATAGCGGACAGTTTGGCCCCTGGGCGCGGCCGCCCGGCACGCGGGGTCGGGATCTTGCCGCGGGCGCGCGGGCGTGGCGCACGCCGCCTTCGCGCGCCCTGACGCCCCCGAGCACTCCACAGCGCCCCAGGGCGCGCCGCTCCGCCTCAGATACGGGGCGGCCGGGCCTCGTACGGCGTGGACAGCACGACCGTGGTGCGCGTGGAGACCCCGGCCAGCGTGCGGATGCGGGTCAGCAGGTGCTCCAGCTCCAAAGGCGTGGCCACCCGCACCTTGAGGATGTAGTTCTCGTCGCCCGCCACGCTGTGGCACGCCTCCAGCTCGGGCACCTCGGCCAGGCGGTCGGCGATGTCGTCCGGAGCGCTGGGGTCGAAGGGTTTCACCGAGATGAAGGCGGTGAGCGGCAGCCCCACCGCCTCCGGGTCCACGATCGCGGCATAGCCGCGGATCACACCGCGCTGTTCCAGGCGGCGCACGCGCTGGTGCACCGCCGAGGTCGACAGGCCGGTGGCCTTGCCCAGGTCGGTGTAGCTCATCCGCCCGTCCTTGACGAGCAGCTCCACGATTTGTCGGTCCAGCTCCTCCACGCGATCAACCTACTGTGCTCGGGCGTGTGTGCGCACCGTACGCCGGATCGTGGACGCGTCCGCGCGGGGCGTGTGACCAATGCCACACGCGTGACCCCGTATCCCTCAGGGCTCGGCGATTATGCGCGGGGCATGGGGGGAATTGCTGCTGTTGGCCGGAGCCGCCCGTCACAGGAAGCCGGCGGCCCGCGCGGCCCACCCGAGGGGGAACAACATCATGCGACGTCAGAAGACCGATTCCGCGCCGCTCAGCCACGACGCCCAGGAGGGCGACAGTCTCGTCCTCGCCGCCGAGGACGAGCTCGACGACTCCTTCGAGACCATGGAGATCTTCCGGGTGACGTGCCCGGACTGCGCCCAGCCGATCGCGCTGCTCGCGGACGAGGACATCCTCCCCGAGCACGCGCTGTGCCCCACGCCGTGGAACCCCTTCTGCCTGACGGTGTGCGAGGGCTCCGGACGGCCGGTCTCGGACGCGCCCGCGACGGACGACTCGCTCCGCGCCCAGGAGCAGGACGCCGCGGTGCTGCTGACCCTCCCGGAGGGCCTGGACTGGCGCCGGCAGCCGTTCTCGCACGTGGGCGGCCCGGGCACGCGCCCGACGCGGGTACCGCGGATGCGCCGGCCCTGAACCCGGGCGGCGCCGGGCCTTCCTCACCAGTAGCGGCCCTCGATCATCGCCTCCAGCGCGGCCCGGTGCATGATCAGTGCGTCCGGGTCGGCCGGCACGGGCATCTCGCCGAAGTGGACCTGCCGGTAGGCCACGCGCAGCATGACGACGGCGTGCCTCAGGGCCGCGTAGAGGGTGTGGAAGTCCATGGCGCGCGGGATGTGGCCGGTGAGCCGGGCGTAGCGTTCCTCGACGCGGTCGCGGCGCAGGAGGCCGGGCAGTCCCCGCTGCCCGCCGCTCACCGCCAGGTCGTGGAAGAACCGGTGAAGGTAGATCATCCAGCCGAGGTCGAGTTCGCGCGGACCGGGGGCTGCCATTTCCCAGTCCAGTACGGCCGCGGGCCTGAACCCGTCGTAGACGATGTTGCCGATGCGGGCGTCGCCCCAGGTCAGCACGGTGTCGTCGGGGCCGTCGGTCTCCGGCGGCCAGTGGTCCGCCAGCCAGGCGAAGCCGCGCTCGATCAGTGGTGACGGCTCGCGCCCAGCGACGACCCAGGCGTAGTACGCGCGTTGGGCCGCCACATGCCGCCGCAGTGCGCTCCCGTGGCCGGGCAGGGCGAGGAACCGCGCCTCTTCCGGGGGCACTTGGTCATGGATCCGGGCGAGGACCGAGACCGTGTCCGCTTCCAGTGCGGCGCGCTCCGCGTCGGTGGCGGCGTGCAGCCAGCTCCCTTCGTACGTGTACGGCATGACGTCCGGCGGCACGCGGCCCTCCACGCGCTCCATCACGAAGAACGGCGCGCCCAGCGGCTCCGGGTCCTCTTCGAGCCAGAGGGTGCGCGGCACCGGTACGTCCGTGCGCTCGGCGACCAGGCGCATCGTGCGGTACTGCCGGGCCATGTCATAGGTGGGGAATACCGTGTAAGCGGCGGGGTCGGCGGCGAGGCGCAGCGCGCAGGAGCGGACGGGCGGACGGGGGTGGTCGATGTCGAAGAGCAGGGTTTCGCTGGACATGCCGTTGGAGGCGGGGACGGTCGCGGCGACCGCCCGCGCGCCGGGCAGGCGGGTGCTCAGCCAGGCGGACAGACGCCGGGTGAGTTCCCCGGGGTCGCGGGTGGTGGTGCGGGGCCGGGGTGTGCTGCTCATGACCGGTCCTCGCGCGGCTGCGGGGCGGCGGGCCGGGGCTGGGGAGCGTCCGGCCGGGCCGGTGCCGTGTCGCCGTAGCCGGTGAAGCCGCTGGGGTCGTGGCGGCCGAAGCTGCCGTGCTCGAAGATCCCGTATCCGGTGCGTCCTTCGAGGGTGAAGCGGGCCGCGTGGTCGGTGACGCCGTAGGCGGCGAGCGGGTGGGCGGCGGGGTCGCCGAGGTCGTAGGTGCGGCGGTCGGTCCAGCCGCGTCCGCGCCAGGTGCCGTGCTGCCAGTCGTCGGCGGGCGGGTAGCCCGCGCCGACGGCCAGCGGTGAGGAGGTGAGGATCTCGGCGGCGAGTTCGAGGGGCTTGCGGGCCGGGTCGGTGAGGTGCAGCACGGCCCGCTCGGGCTGCCGGGTCCCCGCCCGGTAGGTGATGTCGGCGTAGGGCCAGCCGAGTTGGACGTCGGGGACGCCGTCGCGGACGAGCAGCGCCTCGTTGAGCGTACGGTGCCCGTCGGCGTCCTCCTGGACGATGACCATCACGAACCGGTCGTCGAAGCGGACCGGGCACCAGATCCAGTGGAAGCCCTCGGGCCGCGCCTCCTCGGCGGCGCGCCCGCCGTCCTCGCCGGGGATCGGCCGCACGCCCCAGCTGCGGTCGCGGGTGCCGGTCCACTCCCCCGCCGTGACGGCCAGTTCCTCGCCGGCGGCCCGTACGGTGCCGGTGCAGGTGCCGGCCTGCACGAACCGGCGGCCCTCCAGGGTGAGCCGCCCGCCGCGGTACTGCGTGTGGTGCGGTTCCCAGACGGCGGGGAAGGCGGCGTGCCATTCGAGGTCGCAGGAGAGCCCGCCGGGGTCGGCCGGGTCGGCATCGCAGCGCAGCCGGAGCCGTTCGAGGGGCCGGTCGACGGTGATGGACAGCGGGCCGACGGTGAGCGCGAGGCGGTCGTCGCTCAGCGCGTCGGAAGCGCGCACGGCGTGCAGGCGGTCGCCGAGCCGGAGCGTGGCGTAGGCGTCGATGACACCGGTGTTGGGATAGACGCCGAGACCGGCGATGAGCAGCGCACGGCCGGTGTGGTCCAGGACATGGAAGATGCAGCGGTCGTAGGCGTTGCGGTCGCCGGTGGCGACGTGCCGCATGGACAGCGGCACTTGGTGGATCGGGTATTCGTCGAGTGCGATCGGACGGTCGGTCACGGAACACCTCCTGGACGCGCGGGCACACGGTCCGATGGCCGCGGCGGACCCCGGCCCGCCGCCGTACGGCCGTTTCCCCAGCGGAATTTGACGGTACGTCAGGAGTACGCGCGGAACCATAGCCGTGCCCGCCCGAGGACGTGAAGGGCTCCCGCGGCGCCCCGGCACCGCTCCCCCGCCGCCGCAGGAGCGCGGGCCGGGCGGCCCGGCTCCGCTGTACGGCGTACACGGCACCGTAGAGTGGGGCGCGAAGGTCATCACGGACGCCGGGGAAGCGGCGGCGACGCAACGAGGGGGACACCATGACGACGGCAAGCTCCGTACCGGACCCGAGCGGCCTGCACTGCCTGCGCTGCGGCCTGGAGGTCAGGGGCTTCGCCGGCTGCCCCCGGTGCGCGGCCGACGGGATCGGCGCCAACGCGATGCCGCCGCTCGCCGACCTGGACGGCCTGGAGCTGGCCGGATATCCGGGCGGCCCGTGGGGCTGGCCGGAGACGCTGCCGGTCAGCGGCCCGCCGGTGACGCTCGGCGAGGGCGGCACACCGAACATACGGCTGCGCACCGACCCGGCCGCGCTCGGCGACGGACGCGCGCCCGAGTGCGGCAGCGAGTTGTGGGTCAAGTACGAGGGCGGCAACCCGACCGGCTCGCACAAGGACCGGGCGATGGCGGTGGGCGTGGCCGCGGCGGTGGAGACCGGCGCCGACACGGTGTGCGCCGCGTCGTCCGGCAACGCGGGCGCCGCGGCGGCCGCCTACGCGGGCCGGGCCGGGCTGCGGTGCGTGGTCTTCACCACCGAGAGCGTGCCGCCGGCGCTGGCCGCGCAGATCGATCTGCTGGGCGCCGAGCAGGTGCGGTGCGCGGGCGGCTTCCCGGAGCGCAACGCCGCGATGGCGCGGGCCGTCGCGGAACACGGCTGGTATCCCCTGACCAGCTACTCCTCGCCGTCGCCCGGCGGAAACCCGTATGCCAACGAGGGCTACAAGTCGGTCGCGTACGAGCTGGCGCGGGACTTCGCGGGGCGGCGGATCGGTGCGGTGGTCGTGCCGACCAGCCGCGCGGACCTGCTGGCCGGGATCGAGCGCGGCTTTTGCGAACTGGCGGCGGCCGGGCTGGTCTCCGCGGCGCCGCGGATGATCGCCGCCGAACCCGCCGGGGCGGCCCCCTTCACCGCCGCGCTGCGTCACGCCGACCGCGCGGCCCAGGAGCGTACGCGCGTGGAGAGCCACCCCACTGCCGCCTTCTCGCTCGGCGAGAACAGCCCGTGCTGGCAGGGGCTGGACGCGCTGTGGCGGTCCGGCGGCACGGCCGTCGCCGTGGCGGAGAAGGAGTTCCTGGCCGAACAGCAGCGCCTCGCCCAGCAGGGCCTGCTGCTGGAGGCGTCGTCCGCCGTCGCGGTGTCCGTGGCCCGCCGGATGCTGCGCGAGCGGCCGGAGCCGGTCGTGGCGATCGGTACGGCGACGGGCATGAAGGGGCTGGGCCCGGCGGCGTGAGCGGCGGGGGGGGGGGGGGGCCCCCCCCCCCCCCCCCCCCCCCCGGCGGCGGGGGGCCGGCCCCCCCCCGGGGGGGGGGGGGGACCCTCGACGATCTGGAGGACCTTGGCCTCGCGCATGTAGCGCTCGGCCGGGAAGTCGAGGGTGTAGCCGTAGCCGCCGAGGAGCTGTACGGCGTCGGTGGTGACGCGCATCGCGGTGTCGGTGCAGAACAGCTTGGCCATCGCCGCCTCCTTGGAGAACGGCTGGCCGGCGTCCCGCAGGCGGGCGGCGGTCAGGTACAGCGAGCGGCCCGCCTCTATCTGCGTCGCCATGTCGGCGATCATGAAGCGCAGGCCCTGGAAGTCGGCGATCGGGCGGCCGAACTGCTGCCGGGAGGCGGTGTAGGCCAGCGCCTCGTCCAGGGCGGCCTGGGCGACGCCGATCGCGCAGGCGGCGATGCCGAGGCGGCCCGAGTCCAGCGCGGACAGGGCGATCGCGAAGCCCTGGCCCTCCTCCCCGATCCGGCGGGCGTCGGGCACCCGTACGCCGTCGAAGTGCAGCTGGGCCGTGGGCGAGCCCTTCATGCCCATCTTGCGCTCGGGCGCCGCCGCGGTCAGGCCGTCCGCGTCACCCGGCACCAGGAAGGCCGTGATGCCGCGGGGGCCCTTGTCTCCCGTACGGGCGAGCACGGTGTAGAAGTCGGCGACGCCGCCGTGGGTGATCCACGCCTTGGTGCCGTCCAGCGTCCAGACGTCCCCGTCGCGGACCGCGCGGGTGGTCAGCGAGGCGGCATCGGAACCGGAGGAAGGCTCCGAGAGGCAGTAGGCGCCGAGCAGGCCGCCGCCGAGCATGGCGGGCAGGTGCGTGGCGCGCTGCTCCTTCGTACCGAACTCGGCCGTGGCGTGGCAGGCGAGGGTGTGCACGCTGACGCCGAGGCCCACGGTCAGCCGGGCGGCCGCCAGCTCCTCCAGCACCTGGAGGTAGACCTCGTAGGGCTGCTCGCCGCCGCCGAACTCCTCGCCGTACGGGAGGGAGAGCAGCCCGGCCTCGGAGAGCAGCGTGAAGATCTGCCGGGGGAAACGTCCCGCCTCCTCCTGCTCCGCGGCGGTCGGCCTGATCTCACGCTCGACGAGATCCCGTACCAGCGTCAGCAGGTCGCGGGCCTCCTCCGTGGGCAGCCTGCGGTCCACCGGCCGGGGGCCGTACTCGTTCATGCGGCGCTCTCCTCCCTGTCGGGCGCTGCGACGACGCGCCCGAGGGTTGAGGCGGCGCCGCCGGTTGATCACACAGTGCTCAGCAGATGATCGCGCACCGGGTCGCGGAAGGCGGTGACCTGCAGCTGTGGCGCTAGGAGTATGCCCGATCGGCAGCGCTACGTCACTGGTTGACCTGCATCTCTTCCGGGCCCGTGCCGGACTTGGTCATCACCGGCTCCGGACGCGCGGACTCCGGTCCGGCACACCGCCGCATCCCCGCCTCACCTGGCACGACACACGGAACGCCGCGGCAACGGGAAGCGGTACGCGACAGGAAATTGGTCCAAACCATTGACCACACTGGTCTAGTCCTTCTACCTTCTCCGGCAACGCTCAACGCGTTCATGCCAATTCGGAACGCGTTTTCCGTTCGCTCCACCTCGACCCCCCTCCGAGGAGACGACATGCCCAGACCGCTCCGTACGCGATCGCCGCGCCGGATGATCGCCGCCACCACCGCGCTGTGTACCGCGGCCCTGGCCGGCACCCTGTTCGCCGGCACGGCCGCCGCGGACCCCGCCGCATCCGCCGCCCCCACGGCCGCGTCCGCCCCCGCCGGCACCCAGGCCGCGGCCGGGAACAAGGTGGTCGGATACTTCACCAACTGGGGCGTCTACGACCGCAATTACCACGTGAAGAACATCCAGACGTCCGGCTCGGCCGGCAAACTCACCCACATCAACTACGCCTTCGGCAACGTCCAGGGCGGCAAGTGCACCATCGGCGATGCCTACGCCGACTACGACAAGGCCTACACCGCGGACCAGAGCGTCGACGGCAAGGCCGACACCTGGGACGCGGGCGCGCTGCGCGGCAACTTCAACCAGCTGCGCAAGCTCAAGAAGCTCCACCCGAACCTGAAGGTCATCTGGTCCTTCGGCGGCTGGACCTGGTCCGGCGGCTTCGCCGAGGCCGCCAAGAACCCCAACGGTTTCGCGCAGTCCTGCCTGGACCTCGTGCAGGACAAGCGCTGGGCCGACGTGTTCGACGGCATCGACATCGACTGGGAGTACCCCAACGCCTGCGGCCTGACCTGCGACACCAGCGGCCGCGAAGCGCTCACCAACGTACTGAAGGCGCTGCGCGCCAAGTTCGGCGGCAAGCTGGTGACGGCGGCCATCGCGGCCGACGCCTCGGCCGGCGGGAAACTGGACGCCGCCGACTACAAGGGCGCCTCCCAGTACGTCGACTGGTACAACCCCATGACGTACGACTACTTCGGCGCCTGGGACGCCAAGGGCCCCACCGCCCCGCACTCCCCCCTGACCGCGTACAACGGCATCCCGAAGGCCGGCTACAACACCGCCGACACCATCAAGAAGCTCAAGGGCATGGGCATCCCCGCCAACAAGCTCCTGCTGGGCATCGGCTTCTACGGCCGCGGCTGGCAGGGCGTGACCCAGGACGCCCCCGGCGGCACCGCGACAGGCGCGGCTCCGGGCAAGTACGAGGCCGGCATCGAGGACTACAAGCTCCTCAAGACCCGCTGCCCGGCAACCGGCAAGGCCGGCGGCACCGCATACGCCAAGTGCGGCAACCAGTGGTGGAGCTACGACACTCCGGAAACCATCGGCTCCAAGATGACGTACAAGAACCAGCAGGGCCTGGGCGGGACGTTCTTCTGGGAGCTGAGCGGGGACACGGCCAATGGGGAGCTGATCAAGGCGATCAAGTAGCCGCCCCCGGCATCGCTCGCCGCTCCGCCCGGTCCGGGCTGCGCGCCGCGGTCTGTTCGCCACCGTGCCCGGTGGCGAACAGACCGCATCGTTGTGGTGGTTACCAGGCCGCCCACCGGAGAAGCAATTCGACGGTCCTGAACCGCCGTTCGGACACGCGGTACGGTGTCGCCAGAACTGAACCTCCTCAGTCGCAGGGGAACCGGAGGACCCGGTCGGCCTCCAGAAGAGCGCGGCGAAGCCCTGCGCCTCAACAAGCCTGACCACTTGCTCGGACCCCTAACGGGCGCAAGACGACGGGGCGGCCGGCACCATTCCGCGTTGGTTCCCCTGCTGTCCGGCAGCGTCACTTGACCAGGAGGGGTAGCTGGATTCGGAAGGAGCACAGGCCGCCCCGTCCAGGGCTGCACGCGGGTCCACCCCAGGAGACAGGGGACGACGCCCGGCGTGCCGGCGACGGCCAGTCGCAGGCCCGCGCCTGCGTCGCCCGCGTCGGCCTGGCCGGCCAGACCGACGTCAAACCGTCCTCCGTGACCGCCTGGGCCGGCGCGGAGGTCTTCGACGCCACCGGCAGCATCGAGCAGGTCGCCCGATGGCTGGGGCTGCGTTCCCTGGATCGGGCCGTTCGCGCACGCCAGGGGCCTGATGCCGGGACACCGAGAGGAGAGGACCACGGACTCGTATGGCGGTCAAGCATGGTGATCCGCGCCGGCGGGTGCCGGAGTCGGGTGCCGGCGGGAATGCCGTCATCGGTTGTGGTGGTGCGCGCCGTCGGATGCGGCAGCCGGCCGGCGCCGTCAAATCCAGGTTTGCCATCATCTCCACACTGGCCAGGACCTGCTCGGCGCGGGCCGGGGGCCGTCATGCGGGGAGGCCAGGCGGGGGCTCTGTCACGATCACGTTCCGTCGGTGGGGTTGGGGCCGGCGGTCCGCACAGGCGGACGGCGGCGGTGGGGCAGGTCGTGCGTGCGGGTCAGCTGGCCGTGGGAGGCCGGTCGGTCTTCACGCCTACGTGTAGGGCCCGGCAGAAGAAGCTGCGGTCCTTGGCATGCAGCTGATCGGCTACCGGGTCCCAGGCGAAGGCCGATCCGCAGCCGCGGATATCGAAGGACGAGTTGAGCTGGCGCACGATCACGATTCCGCCCGGCCGCAGGGCCCGCCAGGCTCGCTCCAGGGTGCGGCGGGCCTGCACAGGATCGAGCCCGTCGAGGAGGTTCGACAGGTGCACCATGTCAAAACCGCCCACCTCGACGGCCGCGAGCGCCGCGTCCATCGGGCGGTGCACGAAGGAGATCTGCGGCAGCGACGATGCGGAGGGCTGACGTGTCAGCCACGGCACCAGCACACCGGGCGGGAAACGACCGGCCAGCAGCTGCCACAGATACGGGTTGTCGGCCGCGGGCCGGGTCGCCAACACGTGCCGGGTGCGGCGGGCGAAGTACCGGGCGAACGGCTCGACCCGGTTGTCGGTGGCCGCCTTGCCGAACAGCCGCACCAGCGTCTGCTGGCGAAAGGCCGCATGGAAGGCTCGGTCGAGCGCTGCGCCGAGCCCGGTCTCCGGTGCCACCCGCCGGGCCTGCTCCACCGGGTTCCGCAAGGCCAGCACAGTGCTCACCGCATCACGCACCGGGGCAAATTCGTCCCGGAAGAGGGCGAACAGCCGCTCGTAGCGGCCGCAGAAGTCCGGGCCGACTTTGGCGACCTCCGCCAGCGGCCCGAGCGCGTCCGGCGCGAGGCCCAGGCGGCCGAAGGCTGCCTCCAGCCGGGCACGGCGCGTCGATCCCGGCATCGGCAGGTGTCCCAGCAGCCGCAGCCGATCCGGCGTATCGGCCGTCTGCAGCAGATGCAGCTTGAGCCGGGTCAGCGCGAGTTGGGCGGGGTTGGTATCGACCAGATGCAGCAGACTGGTCCCCTCGAACGCCGCCAGCGCGGCAGCGGTGCACCCGCCCGAGGCCGCCAGCACGACCCGCAGCCCCTGGCCCCGGACCTGTCGCTGCCGCCCGGCCAGCCACAGGTCCTGCAGCGCGTCCTCGCGGACCTGCGCCAGCGCCACCGGAACGCGGCCTTTGGGGGCCGCCCATTCCGCCAGTGGCGCTGCCGACTGGTAGCTCACCTTGCTCTCCTGGTTCTTTCCTGCTCACAGAGTCTTCCGCGAGACCGTGTCACGCTCGCCCGTCATCACCGCGCTGCCAGTGCCCGGGACGTGGCGGGCGGCCGGGCCCCTCATCGGCCTGGATCGGCGTCGCACCGAAGACAACCGTGCCGAACCGGCTTCCCCGCGGTCGACAGCGCTCTCCACGGCCGGTAGGGGCCGTGAAGAGCGCTGTCAGGGAGGCTGAACCTGGTATCCGGACCGCTCGGCAGCGTTTGCGGGACGCAGGGGTGTCGTAGGCGGCCGCCTGCCGAGCAAGACCGGGCCGGGACTATTCCTGGAGCTTGAAGTAGGTGACGGAGGTGCTGGACTTGGGGGACTGGACGTAGACCCGGGCGGGAATGGTGATCAGCTGATCCTTGTCCGGATTGGGCTCGGTCTTGTCCGTGTGCCGGTGGACGACGATGTAGCCGACGTAGTACGCGCCGTCGCGGCGGCCCTGGATGCTCCCCTTCTTGTCGCTCGGGAAGTCGACCTCGGACTTGTCCTCCTGAGTGCTCGTCACCCGGTTGAGGGTGGTGGAGGAGTAGCTGTATTCGAAGCTGACCTCACCGCCGACCTCTCCCCCGGTTCCGCCCTTGTCCCCTGGCGGCGTGACGGTGAGCTTGGGCGTGAACTTGCCGCCCATCTTCCAGCCCGTCGTCGTGCTCTTCTCGTCGACGGCCTCCCCCTTGGTCATGAAGGTCTTCTTGCCCCCGCCCGCCAGGCCGCTGCTGCCGCCCGCCTTGGGGTACTTGGAGCCGGGCTTGGTGTCGAGCTTACCGACGAAGACACAGGGATTGGCCTTCTCGGCATTTTGCGTCTTGCTGGCATCGGCGGACTTGCCCTCGCAGTATTCCTTGGCAGGGCCCCCGGTGAGGTACGGATAGGTCTTGTCGTCGTTGATGTCCTTGCGGGCCTCGGGTTCGGTGGCCTTCGAATCCGCCATCTGCTGGGCGACCTTCTTCAAGGGCGCGGGATTGTCTCCGTTGCTCGCGTACGCCTTCGCCGCCTCCTTGGCATCTGCGACCGCGTCCTTGGGGTCGTAGGTGGGCTGCACATCGTCCAGGGTGACGGGATTGTCCCGGTCGAGGCCCTGGGGGTAGCCCATCACGCTTTCGCTTTTTTCGACGGGGGCGTACCCCGGCTTGTCCTTCGTCCCCTCCATCGCCGCGACGATGTCGTCCTCGGACGTGTACACCTTGGTGTTGTCGATCGCGGGTGTGTCGGCAGCCACAGCCGCCGGCGCGGTGCCCACCAGGAGCGGAGACGCGACAGCCATGGCCGCGGCCAGCAGCACGGCGCTCCTGGCCTTGGATGACGCGCGCAGGGTGGGGGCTGAGTTCGTCATGACGGTAAGTAACTCCCTTTTCTCCGGCTGAGATCGGGCCGGTTGTATTGCCGTGGGCCCGCGGGGGCGGTCCAGGCTCTCTGCGGGGCCACTGGGGACGCGGACGACGGGCCGGCTGTGCAATCCGTGTACACATCGGTCGCAGACACAAGGCGTAACGCCTGAAAAGTTCCGATGGGAATGCGAAACAGGATTGACGCCTTATGCGGGGTCAGAGCCGGCTTGGGCGTCCGGTGTTCAGCCATTGAAATCCGGCCGGGGCCCGGTGTCGATGCCCCGGCCGCGATCCCGTGGCCAGATCCATACAACCCTGCGGGCCACCACAGCCCGCGCCGCGCCGGTACCACGAGAACTAGCCGGGCCGACCACGGTTTCTCACCGGCCGCGTCGGCAAACCAGCAGGTCAGGGCGCCTTTCGGTGGCTGTAACAGTCTCGCGTGACGATCGAGATGTGGCTGATACATGGCCTTGCGGCGGCCGCAACACAGCACTGGCAGCTTGCCGACCCAGGCGCCTTCGACGCGCCTAAGCCACGTTCGACGAGCCGGACGCCCCGCGCGTCCCGGAAGGAGCAGCGTTGCCCTTGCAGGCCATGCCGCACGCCCGGCGGACCAAGCGCACCGCACTGCGGACCGCCCTCGCCGTCGCGGTGACCGGCGCTGCCATCGCCCTCCCGGTCGGCACAGCGGCCGCCATGCCCACCGACTACGTCAAGGAGGTCAAGACCCACAGCGGCGAGACCCTCGAGCTGGACGGCTATACGCGCAGCGTCAGCGTCCAGGACCGTGAGCACGGTGTCACGGGCGTGCTGAACCACGACAAGCCGGGCCCGGTGGAGAGCCGGACGGACCCGAACGGCACGTACACGCTGGTCTTCCCCAAGCCCGCGGCGCAGGCCGACGCCACACCCAAGGTGGTCTACCAGCACGACGGCAAGACCGTGCAGACCTTCGATCTGCCCAAGAGCTCCGCCGCCGGCTGACCGCCCTGCCAGACCGGCGGCCCCCGGCTCCATCCCGCATTCCCCCGGCCGGGGGCCGCCATCATTGAACGGGCACCCAGTCGCGCGGAGCCCGCCCTCGCCGCACACCGCCCCCCTTGCACAGTCCCCCGGCCGGGCGATATTCCTCGCACCCCGTCACGCGGCTCCGGCTCTGCGGTACGGCCCCCTCCGGCCGCCTCGACGTCCGACCGGACGCAGGGGCTGCACGAGCAGCATGCGGCCACCACGACGGGAACGGGCGCGTAAAGGCGGCGACTTGAGGAAGCCCCCGCTGCCCGAGGCATCGCGGGCGAAAGGACGCGTGCCTGGGCGTCCCGCGAAGAGGAACTCACCAGTCAGCCGGCGATCGGAGAACCGGGCAGGAGGGGCGTTCCCTGGCCGGGCGGCAGATGCGGGTTATCGTCTGCACACCGTCGGGCCGGCTCTGAGCGACATGGAGAGAACGTTTGCCCCCGTACGTCTCAGCCCCCGTGTCCCTGCCGGGGTGCGCCGTCCGCGCTCTGCGCCCGCCCCGTAGCGCCGTACGAGCGGTGGCACTGGTGAGCGCGGTGGCGGGCATGGCGACGCTGCTGGGCGGGTGCGGACAGGCCGACGGACCCAAGAAGGCGGGACAGGCCGCCTCCGTCGCCAGTCCGACGGAACTGTGGCCCGAGCGCACCCCCGCGCCGCCGCGCTCTCCTTACCAGAAGGATTACGACGCGCCACTGCCTCTTCGCTCGCTGCCCGAGGTGACGGATATCCGGAAGGTGTCCGCACTTGCCGCCGTCCGGGCGCAGATGGACGAGGACCGTCGGCTCGGGGACCCCCCGTACTTCGAGGAGGACGACAAGAGAGCGATCCGTACTTGCGCCCGCCGGCCGGACGCGGACACCTGTCCCGTACACGCTCCCGTCTACCACGACCTGACGGGCGACGGCCGCGACGAGCTGATCGTCGGCGTCGAGGGCAAGCACCACCTGCTGACCATCTGGGTCTACCGGCTCAAGGACACGGTGGTGCAACGCATCCTGAAAACCCTCAGTTTTCCGCGGACGGTGCAGATCGCCAACGGCAAACTGATCACGCGGGACCCCACGGACAAGCCCGGCTACGAAAGCCGCACCGTCTACGGGTGGAACGCGCAGCACCAGGTCATGGAGGAAGAATCCAACGGGTACAACCGGCATCCCTCGGCGTCGGCCGCGCCCGGGGGCCGGTGAGTCGTGCGTACGCCGCGGCTGCGTCCGTCCCGGTGGCTCCGGCTTCCGGCGGCCGTCGCCAGGTGGGCCTCAGCCCGTGGATCTACGCGTCCGCCAGTATCGTCCGCGACACGACGAGCTGTTTCCTCGACGATTGCGCCGGGTGCGGGCGAGCCGGTCCGGACGGGCGACCAGAGGGATGCCGGAAGTCCGGCCGGTACACGGGCGGGACCTCCAGCCGCTTCCGAGTCAGGTATACACCACATGTATACACCTAGTGTAGAGTGTGCCGTGTCCTACCCGGGACGGCCATGGGCACCGCATACGGCACCCATGGCGCTCCCGTCGGTGGAGCCCCTGGCCCTGCCGCCCGGCCCGTCCCTGTCCGTACTTCCGGAGGCCCTCGTATGACCCCGGCCGGTTCCCTGCTCACGGCCCGCGCGCTGCACAAGGCGTACGGCTCGACCCCCGCGCTCGACGGCGCGGACTTCTCCATCCACCCC
>NZ_LGCW01000291.1:0-50160 GCF_001279365.1 Streptomyces sp. NRRL F-5755
CCCCCCACCCCCACCCACAAAGAAGCCCCGCAGCGCCACGAACGCGCTGCGGGGCTCTTTTTCCGGGCCTTCCGGACCATGTCCGTAAGGCCTCCTGCCCGTAAGGCCATCGATGCGGCCTAGTCGCCGATCAGGGCGTCCACGAAAGCCTCCGGCTCGAATGGCGCGAGATCGTCCGCGCCCTCGCCGAGGCCGACCAGCTTGACCGGTACGCCCAGTTCGCGCTGGACCGCGACGATGATGCCGCCCTTGGCCGTGCCGTCCAGCTTGGTCAGCACGACGCCGGTGATGTCCACGACCTCCGCGAAGACACGGGCCTGCACCAGGCCGTTCTGGCCGGTGGTGGCGTCCAGGACGAGGAGGACCTCGCCGACCGGCCCGTGCTTCTCGACGACCCGCTTGACCTTGCCCAGCTCGTCCATCAGGCCGGTCTTGGTGTGCAGACGGCCCGCCGTGTCGATGAGGACCACGTCGGCGCTCTCGGCGATACCTTCCTTCACCGCGTCGAAGGCGATCGAGGCGGGGTCGCCGCCCTCCGGACCGCGGACGGTACGGGCGCCGACCCGCTCGCCCCAGGTCTGGAGCTGGTCGGCCGCGGCGGCGCGGAAGGTGTCCGCGGCGCCCAGGACGACCGACTTGCCGTCGGCGACCAGGACCCGGGCCAGCTTGCCGGTGGTGGTGGTCTTGCCGGTGCCGTTGACGCCGACGACCATGACGACGCCGGGGATCTCCTGGCCGTCCTTGCCGACCGCATTGTCGGTGGCGACCGCACGGTCGGCGTCCGTGCCGATCAGCTTGAGCAGTTCCTCGCGCAGCAGGCCGCGCAGTTCCTCGGGGGTACGGGTGCCGAGCACCTTCACGCGCTCGCGCAGCCGCTCGACCAGCTCCTGCGTGGGCGCGACGCCCACGTCGGCGGTGAGCAGGGTGTCCTCGATCTCCTCCCAGGTGTCCTCGTCGAGGTGCTCGCGGGACAGCAGGGTCAGCAGGCCCTTGCCCAGCGAGTTCTGGGAGCGGGAGAGCCGGGCGCGCAGCCGCACCAGGCGGCCGGCGGTCGGCTCCGGGACCTCCACCTCGGGCGCCGTGGGGGCGGGCGGCGCCTCGGCCGCCGGCTCCGCGACGGGCGCCTCGGCGGGCGGCAGGTCGACTTCCTCTATGGTGCGACGGCTTTCGTCGCGGGGGGTCTCGGCGTCCTCACCGACCTGCGGTTCCGCAGGAGGCGCGGTGACGGACGGGGTGGTCGGCGGGGCCGGCGGCAGCTGCTGCTTCTTTCTGCGGCTGCTGACGACGAGCCCGCTGATCGCGCCGAGCGCGACCACAGCGATGACTACAGCAAGGATGACGATTTCCATAACCCGTCCAGTATCGGTCACACCCCGCCGTGCGGGACCGCACACGCCGAACCTGGATGTGTCATATCCAGGTTCATTCGCCGCGGGTCCGTCCGCGGGGCACCGGGAGGGGAACCCGGACGCCTGACGTCCTGATTTTGGGCAACGGATTTGCCGGGGTCTGGAGCGCGGCCGGTGTCGTACGGCTGCTGCGCGAGCATGGCGCGAACCGCTCGGCCGACCTGCTCACCCCGGGGCCGGCCTGGTGCTGCGCCCTCGCCTGTACACGCTCGCGGACGGTGCCCGTACGGAGATCGCGTACGGAGATCGCGTACGGAGATCGCGTACGGACGTCCGATGCCGGCCACCGGCAGCCGGCTCGTCCGCCTGGCGTTTCCCGGGGCCGGGCACCTGCACGCCATCGCGGCGCCACACGGCGCGCCGCACGAGCTGGGGCGCCGAGCGCCGCCTCGGCGTCACCGTGACCGGGCGAGCGAGCAGGCCGCCCGCCTCGACGGCGGTATGGAGATCACCGCCCGTACGGCCCTGTGAACCGCGGGCGTACGGGCCGCCCCGCTGACGGCGCAGATCCCCGCCGAGCGCGACAGGCTGGGGCGGCTCGCGGTGGACCCGCATCTACGGGTGGCCGGCGTGCCTGGTGTGGAAGCGGTGTCCACGACCGACCGGGAGCGCGCGCTGCGGCAGGCGCCCGCGGGTTTCGCCAAGGTGCTCAAGCGGGAGATCAACGAGACGTGGATCCGTCCGCCGGCCGATGCCGCGGACGCGTTGCTGCGGCTCGCGGACTTCCGGATTCCCCAGCGCCGGCCGGTGGCCGAGGCGCCCGCGCCGGGCGCCGGGCGCACCGCCTGACCTGCGCCAGGGCCGACCGGCCCGGATACTCGGACGAGATGGGGGACGGTCGGCGGTCATCAGTGGACACAACAAGGCGCAATGACCGAAGTTGGATCAAAGTACGATAGCTCTCGGCTGCGCAACGCGCGTAGAGTCCTGGCAACCCCCTCCCCTTCGCCAGGCATCACAGCCGCTGCCTGAACCCGCACGGAGACACCTGCACCATGGGCACCACGTCCACGGACACCCTGTCCGCTCCTGAAACCGAAGGCGCCGTCGAGCAACGAGGCATCGAGCCCGTCCCCGACCATGAACGCCACGGCCGCGTCCGCGAGCTCTTCCCCACCTGGGTCGCCGCCAACATCAGCGTGCTGCTGCTCACCATGGGGGCCTCCCTGGTGATCACCAACGGCCTGAACTTCTGGCAGGTCCTGATCGTGGCCGCCATCGCCTCCGTCGTCTCCTTCGGCATGGTCGGTGTGCTGTCGGTCTCCGGCAAGTGGGGCGGCGCCCCGGGCGCGATGCTCTCCCGCGCCGCCTTCGGCGTGCGGGGCAACTACTTCCCCGGCGCGATCCTGTGGGTGGCCCGGTTCGGCTGGGAGACGATCAACGCGGTCAGCGGCGCGTACGCGGTGCTCACCGTCCTGAAGCTGCTGTTCGGCATCGAGGCCAACAACGTCCTCACCGTCATCACGCTGCTGCTCTTCGTCGCCACGACGTTCCTGGTCAGCGGCATGGGCCGGAAGGCGCTGAACATCTGCAACAAGTACTCGACGTACCTGTTCAGCGTCTTCAGCGTCATGGTGCTGGTGTACCTGATCGCCGAGATGCCGTGGGGGAAGATCTTCTCCCAGTCGGCGGGCAGCACCGCCCTGATGATCGCCGGTATCGGCACCATCGCGGCGGGCGGCATCAGCTGGGTGCCCACCGGTCCGGACTTCGCGCGCTACCTGCCGCACTCCGCCTCCGGCAAGAAGATCGTCGGCACCACCATCTCCGGCGCGGCCCTGGTGCTCGTGCCGATGGTGCTGATGGGCGGCATCATGGCCGTCTCCAAGCCGGACCTGGCCAACCAGAACACCGACCCGATGTCGTTCCTCGGCTCGGTGCTGCCGACCTGGCTGGCGGTGCCGTACCTGATCACCGCGCTGGTCGGGATGCTGCTGATCAACAGCCTGTCGATGTACTCGGCCGGTTTCACCGCGCAGACCATGGGCGTCAAGCTGCCGCGCGCCCTGGCCGTGAGCATCAACGCGATCATCAGCCTGGTCGGCGGCGCGTTCATGATGCTGGTGGCCAAGGACTTCATCGGCCAGTTCATCACCTTCCTGACCCTGCTGGCGGTGTCCTTCTCCGCGTGGATCGGCGTGTACGCCGTCGACATGGCGCGCCGCCGGAACATGGCGGTCCGCTACGACGGCGACAGCCTGATGGACACCACCCGCACCAGCCGCTACTGGTACGCGGGCGGCTTCTGCTGGCAGGCGCTGACCGCCTGGGGCGCGGCGCTGGTGGTGGGCCTGTGCCTGACCAAGGTCACCTGGTTCACCGGTCCGCTGGCCGAGACCTGGCCGGGCAAGCACGGCCTGGGCTGGGCGGCCACGATCCTGATCGCCGCAGTGGTCTTCGCGGTGCTGCCGAAGCCGAAGGAGACGGTGCCCGCGGGCGCCGCCACCCTGGAAAAGGAGCCGGCGCCGGTCGGCTGATTCGGCGCCCGCGCCCTTCTCACCTGATGTGACGTCAGCTAACGTCCCCTTCGCCAACCGGGCCACGGCCCTCGGTGAAGGGGACGTTCGCCATGCCCGTAACGGTCCTGCGCTTCAATCTCGCCGACCCCTCCCCCACCCCCGCCTCGCTCGCCGCCCGCTACCGGGCCGCCGTGGAGATGTCCGTCTTCGCCGACGAACGGGGCCTGAGCACCGTCCAGACCGAGGAGCACCACGCCACGGACAACGGCTGGATGCCCGCGCCGCTGGCCTTCGCCGGCGCCGTCCTCGGCGCCACCCGGCGGATCACGGTCACCGTCTCCGCGCTGATCACGCCGCTGCACGACCCGCTGCGGCTGGCCGAGGAGATCGCCGTACTGGACCTGCTGAGCGAGGGCCGGCTGGTCACCGTCGCGGGTATCGGCTACCGGCCCGAGGAGTACGCGGCGCACGGCCGGGACTGGCAGTGGCGCGGCAAGCTCCAGGACGAGGTGCTGGAGACGCTGCTCGCCGCCTGGACGGGGGAACCGTTCCGCTACCGGGGCCGTACGGTACGGATCACCCCGCGCCCGTACACGCGGCCCCACCCGCTCCTGCTGGTCGGCGGCGCCTCCCGGGCCGCCGCGCGCCGGGCCGCGCGGCTGGGCCTGCCGCTGTTCCCCAGCGCGCATCTGCCGGAGCTGGAGGCGTACTACCACGCGCGGCGCGCCGCATACGGGACCGAGGGCTGGGTGCTCCAGCCCGCCGAGCGGACGTGTCTGCTGCACGTGTCCGAGGATCCGGACCGGGCGTGGGCCGAGTACGGCGGGCACCTGCTCCACGAGGCGCGTACGTACGCGTCCTGGCAGGCCGCCGGTGCCCGGTCGGCCGTGCGGTCCGCCGCCGGGGACGCCGAGGCGCTGCGGCAGGAGGGGATCTACCGGATCGTGACGCCCGAGGAATGCGTGCGGCTGGCCGCCGAGGCGGGGCCGTCGGGGTCGCTGATCCTGCATCCGTTGTGCGGCGGGATGCCGGTGGACGAAGGCTGGCGTTCCGTACACCTGTTCGCGGAGCGGGTGGTTCCGCGTCTGACGGGCGACTGAGGCGGCACGCCGGGAACGATCGGAGCGGGCGAGGGCGGCACCCGGGAAAAGGTTGAAGCGTCCACCGCTTTACGGAACGCCGCGCGGCGGGAAAAGGGAGCGCCGCGGAAAAGCCCCCGTAATGAAGGAGCTGCCCCGATCCGCAGGACGGACCGGGGCAGCTGCCCACAACTGAGGAGAAGGGCTGGCGGGGGGTGTTAGCCCATCTCCTCCAACGCCTTGCCCTTGGTCTCCTTCACGAATTTCAGCACGAAGGGGATCGAGAGCAGGGCGAAGACCGTGTAGATCACGTACGTGCCCGAGAGGTTCCACTCGGAAAGGCTCGGGAAGCTGACCGTGATGACCCAGTTGGCGATCCACTGGGCGCAGGCGGCCACACCGAGCGCGGCGGCGCGGATCTTGTTCGGGAACATCTCGCCGAGGAAGACCCAGACCACGACGCCCCAGGACAGGGCGAAGAAGAGCACGAAGGCGTGGGCGGCGATCAGGGCGACGGTGCCCTGGGCGGCCGGCAGCGTGTCACCCGTCTTCGACGCGAAGGCCCAGGCCTCCAGGGCCAGCGAGACGGCCATACCGGCGGAGCCGATCAGCGCCAGCGGGCGGCGGCCGATCTTGTCCACGAAGATCATCGCGATCACGGTGCCGATGATGTTGATGATCGAGGTGGTGAAGCTGTAGAAGAACGAGCTGCTCGGGTTGATGCCGACGGACTGCCACAGCGCCGAGGAGTAGTAGAACGCCACGTTGATGCCGACGAGCTGCTGGAAGACCGACAGGCCGATGCCGACCCACACGATCGGCAGGAAGCCGAGCTTGCTGCCCAGGAGGTCCTTGAAGCTGGACTTGTGCTCCCGGCGCATCGCCTCCTTGATCTCCTCGACCCGGTGGTCCAGGTCGACGCTGTGGCCCTCGACCTCGGCCAGCACCTCCTTGGCCTTGTCGGTCCTGCCGACGGAGATCAGGAAGCGGGGCGACTCGGGGATCGCGAACGAGAGCAGGCCGTAGAGCAGGGCGGGCACAACCATCACGCCGAGCATCCACTGCCACGCCTCCAGGCCGGCCAGCTTGCCGCGCTGGTCACCGTCGGCGAGGTTGAGGATGCCCCAGTTCACCAGCTGGGAGACGGCGATGCCGATGACGATCGCGGCCTGCTGGAAGGAGCCCAGCCGGCCCCGGTACGCGGGCGGCGCGACCTCGGCGATGTAGGCCGGGCCGATGACCGAGGCCATACCGATCGCGATGCCGCCCAGGACCCGCCACATGGCCAGGTCCCACAGGCTGAAGGGCAGTGCGGAGCCGACCGCGCTGACGATGAACAGCGCCGCGGCGATCTGCATGACCCGGATGCGGCCGATGCGGTCGGCGATCCGGCCCGCCGTGGCGGCCCCGATGGCGCAGCCGATCAGCGCGATGGCGATCACCTGGGCGAGCCCCGCGGAGCCCACCTCGTAACGGCCGCGGATCGCCTCGACCGCGCCGTTGATCACGGAGCTGTCGTAGCCGAAGAGGAAGCCGCCCATCGCGGCAGCCGCGGTGATGAAGATGACATGGCCGAGGTGGTCCGGCTGGGCCTTGCGGCCCTCCGGAATCGTCGGCGGCGCGGTGCTGGTCAACGTGTACTCCAGTGCCCGGCTGCGCTGCCGGGCGTAGGGGGCTGGCCCTTCCAGTGGCGCATAGGTTGGGGGTACCCACCACTTGAAGGTAAAAGCAACGTTGCAGACCCTATGCCTTCAAGTTTCGAAGTCAATAGGTCGTGATGAATTTGTTTCGGCGCGACTTCCGGGGCAATGCGTTCAAGTTATGAACCGTAGCGGGCCGTAATAATCGTGTACGTCACACCGAGTACCCGGCGCCGCACCGGCTACCCGGCCCGCGCTCAGCGCAGCCGCTGGCTGATGACCTTCGAGACGCCGTCGCCCTGCATGGACACCCCGTACAGCGCGTCGGCGACCTCCATGGTCCGCTTCTGGTGCGTGATCACGATCAGCTGGGAGCTCTCCTGGAGCTCCTCCATGATCCCGATCAGCCGCTGCAGGTTGGTGTCGTCCAGCGCCGCCTCGACCTCGTCCATCACGTAGAACGGGCTGGGGCGCGCCTTGAAGATCGACACCAGCAGAGCCACCGCGGTCAGCGACCGCTCGCCGCCGGACAGCAGCGACAGCCGCTTGACCTTCTTGCCCGGCGGGCGTGCCTCCACGTCCAGGCCGGTGGTGAGCATGTTGTCCGGGTCGGTCAGCACGAGCCGCCCCTCGCCGCCCGGGAACAGCCGCGCGAAGACACCTTCGAACTCCCGTGCGGTGTCCCGGAACGCCTCCGTGAAGACCTGCTCCACGCGCTCGTCGACCTCCTTGACCACCCGGAGCAGGTCGGCGCGGGTCTTCTTCAAGTCTTCAAGCTGCTCGCTGAGGAACTGGTGACGCTCCTCCAGGGCCGCGAACTCCTCCAGCGCGAGCGGGTTCACCTTCCCGAGCTGCTGATACGCCCGCTCGGCGGCCTTGAGCCGCTTCTCCTGCTCGGCCCGTACGTAGGCCACCGGCTGGTTGCGCGGATGCTCCGGGTCCTCGGGAAGCTCCTCGCCCTGCGCGGCGGGGGACGGCGGTACGGGCTGGTCGGGGCCGTACTCGGCGACCAGCGCGGCGGGCTCCACGCCCAGCTCCTCCAGCGCCTTGGCCTCCAGCTGCTCGATGCGCAGGCGCTTCTCCGCGCCCAGCACCTCGCCGCGGTGCACCGAGTCGGTGAGCTTGTCCAGCTCCGCCTTCAGCTCCCGGCTCGCGTTGCGCTCGGCCACCAGGGCCTGTTCGCGCTCCTGCTTGGCCAGCTCGGCGGCCAGCCGCTCCTCCTCGGCCCGGACGACCGAGACCTCGACATGCGCCAGCAACTGCCGCGCCCCGGACGCGACCGCCGAGGCCACCGCGGCCTCGTGCCGGGCCCGCGCGCGCCGCTGCTCGGCCCGGGCGCGCGCCTCGCGTTCGGCCCGCGCCGCCCGGTCCAGACCGTCGGCCCGTCCCGCGAGCGCCTTGACCCGCTCCTCGTGCGTACGGACCTGGAGGCGCGCCTCCATCTCCGTCTGCCGCGCGTTGGCGCCGTCCGCGGCCAGCCGGTCCCGTACGGAGGTGTCCGGCTCCTCGTCGCCCGGCTCCTCCTCGGCCACCTCCAGCCGCGCGGCCAGCTCCTCGGCCTCCTGGGTCGCCTTGACCAGCGCTTCTTCGGCCTTGGCCGCGGCGGCGGCCGAGCGCTCCGCCTCGTCGGCGGCGCCGCGCGCCTGCCCGCCGAGGCGGCCCAGGTCGCCCGCGACCCGGGACTTCTCGCGGTCCGCCGCGCGCCACCGCTCCCCCAGTTCCTCGGCCAGTGCCGCGCACGCGTCGCGCCGCTGCCGGGCGGCGTCCTGAGCGGCGGTCAGCTCGGCGCAGCGCTCGCCCAGTTCGGCGGCCTCGGCCGCCGCCTCGTCGACGGACGCCTGCACCTCCAGCAGGCTCGGCGCGCCGGCCGAGCCGCCCTGCGCGAAATGCGCCCCGAGCACGTCGCCTTCGGAGGTCACCGCCGTCAGTTCCGGCCGGGCCGCCACCAGTTCCTCGGCGTCCTCCAGCGTGGCGACGACCACGGTGTCCCGCAGCAGCCACCGTACGGAGCGCAGCAACTCCTCGGGGCCCTGGACCAGTTCGGCCGCGAGGGGCGCGCCTCCGGTGTCCGGGGTCCGTAGCTCCCCGGTCGCCGGGCCCGCCCCCAGCACCATGGCCGCACGCCCCGCGTCCTCCTTGCGCAGCAGGCGAATCGCTTCGGCTGCCGTGGCCGGGTCGGCCACCGCCACGGCGTCCGCCGCCGCGCCGAGCGCCGCCGCCACCGCCACTTCGTGGCCGGGCACCACGGTCAGCAGCTCGGCGGCCGGGCCGAGCAGCCCGGTCAGCCGGCTGGCAGCCCCGAGCAGCGCGCCGGTCCCGTCCTTGCGGCGCAGCCCGAGGGCCAGGGCGTCGTGCCGGGCCGAGACCGCGGCGCGCTGCCGCTCCGCGGCCGTCAGCGCCTCCCGGGCGGCGGTCAGCTCGGCCTCCGCGTCGGCCAGGTCCCGCTTCGCGTCCTCGTGCTGCCGCGACAGGTCGGCGTCGCCCGCGTCCAGCCCGTCGACCTCGGCCTTCAGCGCCTCGTACTGCTCCTGGGCCTGTGCGGCGCGCTGCTGCGCCTCGTCCCGGGCGGCGGCCAGCCGGCCGATCTCGGCCTGGGCGGACGCGGCCCGGCCGCGCGCCGCGGTGACCTGTCCGTGCAGCCGCGCCAGGCCCTCCCGCCGGTCCGCCAGGGCGCGCGCCGCGTCCCGCAGCCGCCGCTCCTCGTCCTGGAGCTGCCGCTCCAGCTCGGCGCGGTGCTCGGCGGTGTCCTCCAGCGCGCGGCTCGCCGCCTCAAGAGCGGCTTCCAACTCGGCTTCCTGCTCGCGGACCCGGGCCGCCTCGCGCTCCAGGTCCTCCGGGTCCCGGCCACGCCGCTCCTCGGGCGGGGCGGTCGTCGCGCTCTTGACCCGCGCGTCGGCCAGCGAGACCGTGCCGCGCACCCGCTCGGCGAGCTGCGACAGCTCGTAGTACGTCTGCTGGGCCCGCTGGAGCCGGGGCGTGAGCGTCCGTACCTCTTCCTCCAGGGCTGCCTCGCGCCGCGCCGCCTCCTTGAGCCGTTCCTCGGCTGCGTCCTTGCGCTGCTTGAGCGCGGCCTCGTCGGCGATCTCCGCGCGCAGCGCCTCGCGCAGCGTCACCAGGTCGTCGGCGAGCAGCCGCAGCCGGGCGTCGCGCAGGTCGGCCTGGATGACGGCGGCGCGGCGGGCCACCGCGGCCTGCCGGCCCAGCGGCTTGAGCTGGCGGCGCAGCTCGTCGGTGAGGTCCTGGACCCGCGCCAGGTTCGCCTTCATCGCCTCCAGCTTGCGCAGCGCCTTCTCCTTGCGCTTGCGGTGCTTGAGGACGCCGGCGGCCTCCTCGATGAAGGCGCGGCGGCCCATCGGGTCGGCGTGCAGGACGGAGTCGAGCTGGCCCTGCCCGACGATGACGTGCATCTCCCGGCCGATGCCGGAGTCGGACAGCAGCTCCTGGATGTCCAGCAGGCGGCAGGTGTCGCCGTTGATCTGGTACTCGCTGCCGCCGTTGCGGAACATCGTGCGGGTGATGGTGACCTCGGCGTACTCGATCGGCAGCGCGCCGTCGGCGTTGTCGATGGTCAGCGAGACCTCGGCGCGGCCCAGCGGCGGCCGGCCGGTGGTCCCGGCGAAGATCACGTCCTCCATCTTGCCGCCGCGCAGCGACTTGGCGCCCTGCTCGCCCATGACCCAGGACAGCGCGTCGACGACATTGGACTTGCCCGAGCCGTTGGGGCCCACGACACAGGTGATGCCGGGTTCGAAACGCAGTGTCGTGGCGGAGGCGAAGGACTTGAATCCCCGCAGTGTCAGGCTCTTGAGATGCACGCCGTTGGACTCTACCGGCCGGTCGCCGCCGGATACCGCCCGGCACGAGGGCCCGTCGGCGACCGGTCCGGGGGGCGCACCCGGCGCGGTGCGCGGGCCGCGGACGGGTCGTCCGCTCCCTCACACCTATTCGATTTCGGTTTCGCCGCTGAAGGTGCAGGGCACATCAGACGATGAGGGTGCCGCGGGACGGAAGAGAAAACGGCGCAAACGACGAAGGGACGCCGAAGCGTCCCTTGAAGATCTTGCTAGCGGTGCCTCAAGCGGCTGGCGAACAGCCCGTCGGCCCCGGGGGATGGGGTCAGGTGAGCGCGGGCTCCGCCTGGGGTACGTCGATGCTCTCCAGCATCGAGTCGTCGTGACGTGCGGCAGCGGACAGCATGTCGTTCTCGGCCTGCATCCGGATGAGCTCGGATTCCAGGTCCTGGACGCGCTGCTGAAGCCGTCGCATCTCGGAGAGGACTCGGGGGTCGGAGCCGCCGACGTAACCGAGAAGCGCCTTTGCCATGATGGATGGTCCTCCACACTGAGTGACCGACCGAAGCGGTGTGGGTCGTGAGGGATTCGCACCCGCGGTGCTTGTCATTATCCTGCGAGCTCAATGCCAAACAGCTAAGGTGCGCGGGGCTTCCAGAGTCTCACCAAAAGGTTTGAGGGTCAACACGATCACGCCCCGTATCCTTGGGCGCCCGGGAGCCCGCGGTCACGGCAACGCCGGACCGGCTCCCCAGAAAAGCGCCACGGGGGCGTGGAGATCATCCTTACAGCGGCAGCCTTCCATGGGTCGGCCCAGTTGGCAACCACCAGGTCATGACTGCATTGTGCATGTGACGGGGACACGCGAAACCGACCCGCGGGCCGGTTCGCGCATCCCCGGCGCCGCAGCGGGTCAGCGGATCGCGAAGCCGTCGTAACCGCCGCGCGGAGTGTCCCAGATCTCAGTCACCCCTTCGACACGCCCGGGCGTGTCGCCGTTCCGCAGCCACTCCAGAAGCTCTTCGCAGCGCTCGCGCGCGCCCTCGGCGACGACCTGCACCCGGCCGTCGCCGAGGTTGGAGGCGAACCCGGCGAGGCCGCCGATGCGCAGGGCGTTGGCCCGGGTGAACCACCGGAAGCCGACACCTTGGACCCGGCCGCGCACCCAGGCCGTCAGGCGGACATCTTCGTTCATGTCTGCACGTTAACCGGCCAATTGCTCGGCGAGCACATCCGCCCCGCACGGCATGGCGTACAGTCGCCCGGCAATGGGCTCACCCTTACGGGTGAGGCTCGTTGACGCTCGTGTGGACAGAAGGAAGGCAGTGGATGGGCCGCCATCGACGCTCCGCTCCCGCATCGCCCGAAGCCGCCGGAGCCGCTGAAACCGGAGTCGCGGACCGGACCGGGACCCCGGCCGCCGCGCACCCCGCGTCCGCCGGCCGCCACCGCGGCCACCGCTCCGCGCGCGACCGGCGCACCGCTCCGGTGCGCACCGGACTGCTCGGCGCCTCGGCCGCCGTGGCGATGGGCGCCGTCGCCGTCGCCTCGGGCCTGCTGCCCGGCGGCAGCCAGTACGACTGGAGCAGCAACGGCGGCGCCGGGGAACGCGTACGCGCGGGCTCCCTGCCGACCGCGCCGACACGCGACGCGGCGTCCGTGACGCCCTCGGACCGCGGTACCGGCCAGGCCAGCCGCGGTGAGGACCGCCGCGACCTCCCGGAGCGGGAGCGCCCCGCACCGGCCGCCACCCCGTCGGCCGCCCCGGCCTCGGGGCAGCCCTCCGCGCCCGGGGACACCAGCGCCGGCGCGGGTACTGGCGCAGACGCCGACACCGGCACCGGCACAGACCGGGACCGTACGGAGCGACCGGGCCGTAAGGTCCCGTCCTCCTCCGCCGCGCCCTCGAAGACCGCCCCGAGGGCCACCGCCGCACCCGACACCTCGCCCTCGACCGCCGAATCCCAGGTGCTGACGCTGGTCAACCAGGAACGCGCCAAGGCCGGCTGCTCCCCGCTGACCGCCGACCGCCAATTGAGCGGCCTGGCCCGCGACTTCAGCGCCGACATGGCCCGCCGCGACTTCTTCGACCACACCGACCCGGACGGCCGCAGCCCGTGGGACCGGGCCAAGGCTGCGGGCATAGACGGCCTCGGCGGCGAGAACATAGCCCGCGGCCAGGCCGACGCCCGCGCGGTGATGGACACCTGGATGCACAGCTCCGGGCACCGCGCCAACATCCTCAACTGCGAGTACAAGACCCTGGGAGTCGGCGCCCACTTCGGCCCCGGCGGCCCTTGGTGGACGCAGGACTTCGGCTTCTGACCCGGCCGGGGCGGGCAGCGGCGGACCGCTCTTCTCCGGCCGGGGCAGGAAGCCGCGGGCCGGCCTCCTCCGGCCGGGCGGCCGGCGGCGGGTCAGTCCTCCGCGGACTCGGGCAGGCTCTCCCACTCCGGTCCGTCGCGGTAGAGCTCGTAGTCGTGCTCGGCGGCGATCTCCTCCGCGTGGGCGCGGCTGCGCACGGTGACCTCGTGCCGCTCGCTTACCACCTCTCCGTGTACGCCGCCCTCTTCGACCACCTCGATCGCGTGTGTCTCGTACACGACGCTGCCGGGCGCCGTCGAGCTCCAGACCAGATGCATGCTCGTCGCCATCGGATCCCAACCTCCGAAGGTATGGCCCCCTGGCTACAGGGTCGCATCTCCATCCGTACGAAAGCACGCGTATGCGGGTGGGTCGGCGTGTACAGGTCCCCGCGTACGGGCGGCACGCGCGGAACGGGGCGCGCGGGCCGGGCGCGGACCCCACCCGCGGGCGCCCGGCACCCGTGGGAGGCGGATCAGGCGGCGACCGCGGCGCGGCCGGCGGCGTAGACCGCCGCCTGGGCGGCAACGCGGCGGCCGAGGTGGTCGGCGGTGGCTATGTCGGCCTTGTGGACACCGTCCGGGCCCCGGTCGCTGTCGGTCTGCGCACCGGCGCCCAGGAAGAACCCGAGACGGTTGAGGTCGTTCTCGGAAGCGGTGGAGGAGTTCCAGCCGGGCAGCAGCCCGAGATTGACCCAGTGCATGCCGTGCTGGGCGGCCAGCACGGTGAAGAACTGCAGGGTGTGCAGCTTGTCACCGCTCTTGGAACCGGAGTTGGTGAAGCCCGCCGCCAGCTTGTCCTGCCAGGCGCGGGTGGCCCAGCGCTTCGAGGTGGCCTCGGCGAAGACATGGAAGGCGCCGGACGCGGTGCCCATGTAGGTCGGCGAGCCGAAGACGATCGCGTCGGCGGCGTCGAGCAGCTCCCACTGCTCCTCGGTGATCTCGTCGACCTTGACCAGGTGGACGGTCGCCCCGGCGTCGGCGGCACCGTCACGCACCGCCTCGGCGAGCACCGCGGTGTGGCCGAAACCCGAGTGGTAGGCGACGGCGACGACCGGCGGGACGGCAGCGGCCGGAGAGGCGGAGGAAGGAGAGGCGGCGGAAGAAGCGGACGGGGCGGGCGTGGTCATGGCGGGGCTCCTCACGTTCGTGCCACGCCGAGCGGCGCGGCCAACTAACCAAAGGAAAGCACTAACTTTCAGAAAGCGCAATGGATTGGTGAGCGCTGTGTGGGAGTACGCTGGCGGTATGACGCATCAGGGCAGCTCGCAGCAGGTGACGCAGGTCCCGGACGTCGGGACGGACCTGGCGACGGACATGGCGTTCGACGTCTTCGCGCGTACGTGTCCGTCCCGCGACACGCTCAAGCACGTCACCGACCGCTGGGGCAGCCTGACGCTGGGCGCGCTGCACGACGGCACGTTCCGCTTCAACGAGCTGCGGCGGCGGGTGGACGGCGTCAGCGAGAAGATGCTGTCCCAGACCCTGCACGCCCTGGAACGCGACGGACTGGTGCGCCGCGAGGCACAGCCGACCAACCCGCCGCGGGTGGACTATGAACTGACGCCACTGGGGCGGGAGGTGGCCGAGCGGCTGCTCGGGCTCATCGACCTGGTGGAGAGCCGGATGCCGGCGGTACTGGCGGCACGGGAGCGATACGACACGGCGCGCGCGGACGCCTGAAGCCAGACCCCGCGGGAGACGCACCGCCCCCTACGAAGCGGCGGCACGGCGCGTCCTTGCGCCCGTAGGCATCCAGCGACCGTTCGAAGCAACCCGCTTCACCGTTGACGTTCGCATAGAGGCCGTCTCGACCTGGTGGAAAGCCAGACACCGGCGGTACTGGCAGCACGGGAGCGATACGACACGGCCCGCGCGGACACCTGAAGCCAGACCCCGCAGTACACGCACCGCCCCTACGAAGCGGCGCCCCGCTACGGCCGCGGCGGCCGCTGGCAGCGCGGACAGAAGTAGCTGGACCGGTTCATCCAGGGACGACGCCGCATCGCCGTACCGCAGCGGCGGCACGGCTCGTCCTCGCGCCCGTAGGCGTCCAGCGAGCGTTCGAAGTAGCCCGACTCGCCGTTGACGTTCACATAGAGGCTGTCGAAGCTGGTGCCGCCGACGGCGAGCGCGGCGCTCATCACGTCCCGGATGTGTCCGAGGAGCTCGGCGGTGCGGGGGCGGGTGAAGGTGGCGGTCGGCCGGTCGTAGTGCAGGCGGGAGCGCCACAGTGCCTCGTCGGCGTAGATGTTGCCGACGCCGCTGATCAGCGACTGGTCCAACAGCGCGCGCTTGACGGTGGTGCGGCGGCGGCGCAGCGCCTCGTGGAAGGCGGCGTCGTCGAAGGCCGGGTCGAGCGGGTCGCGCGCGATGTGGGCGATGACGTCGGGCAGCCCCTCGGGGTCGCCGGGTACCGCGTCGTGCAGCGACAGTCCGCCGAAGGTCCGCTGGTCGACGAAGCGCAGTTCGGTGCCGGCGTCGTCGTCGAAGGTGAAGCGGATCCGCAGGTGCTTCTCGTCCGGGGCGTCCTGCGGCTGGACCAGGAGCTGTCCGCTCATGCCCAGGTGGGCCAGGACGGACAGGCCGTCGGTGACCGGCAGCCACAAGTATTTGCCGCGCCGCCGGGCCTCGCCGATGCGCTGTCCTTTCAGACGCGTGGCGAAGTCCACGGCGCCCGCGGTGTGCCGGCGGACCGCCCGCGGATGCCGCACCTCGACGTCGGCGACGGTTCGGCCCCGTACCCAACGTTCCAGTCCGCGGCGTACGACCTCGACCTCGGGCAGCTCGGGCACGGCTCTCCTCGTCAGGGAGCGTCCGCGCGGACGGCGGACGCGGTACGGATAGTGCAAGGCCGGGTACGGCGGCGAGCCCCGCACGGCGGCGCCCAGGGGCCCGGTCGGGCGCACGCGAAGCTCCACGAGTCCGTACAACACGCGCACGAACCCCGGCGAACCCGCACAGCACGCGCACGAACCCCGGCAAACCTGTGCAGCGCGCACACGCCCCCCGGCGAGCCCGCACAGCGCACGCGCGCCCCCGTATAGCACTATCCGGCCGCCCTTCCCATGCGGGAACCCCCACAGGACGGACGACCGGCAGTGCGTGAACCTCAGCCGACGACGGGCGGTTCCCCGGCCGGGGGAACCACCGGCTCACCGGCCGGCGGCGCGTCCACGGCCCGCTCGGCCGCTTCGTCCGCCGCCGCGCGGATCGCCCGCCAGGCGGACTCGGCCGCCTGCTGTTCGGCTTCCTTCTTGCTGCGGCCGGTGCCGGTGCCGTACGAGACACCACCGACGCGGGCAGCAGCAGTGAAGGTCTTCTCGTGGTCCGGACCGGTCTCGCTGACCATGTACTCCGGCACACCGAGACCTTCGGTCGCGGTCAGCTCCTGGAGGCTGGTCTTCCAGTCCAGGCCGGCGCCGAGACCGGCGGACTTCTCGATGAGCGGGTCGAAGAGCCGGTGCACCAGCTCGGCCGCCGCGTCGAGACCCTGGTCGAGATAGACCGCGCCGATCACCGCTTCCAGGGTGTCGGCCAGGATGGATGCCTTGTTGCGGCCGCCGGTGCCCTCTTCGCCCCGGCCGAGGCGGATGAAGGCGCCGAGGTCGAGGCCGCGGCCCACCTCGGCGAGCGCCCGCGAGTTGACCACCGCGGCCCGCAGCTTGGCCAGCTGGCCTTCGGGCAGGTCGGGGTGGGTGCGGTACAGCGTGTCCGTGACCACCAGGCCGAGCACCGAGTCCCCGAGGAACTCCAGCCGCTCGTTGGTGGGCAGGCCGCCGTTCTCATATGCGTACGAGCGGTGCGTCAGCGCACGCACCAGAAGGGCGGACTCGAGGTGGTACCCGAGCCGCCCTTCCAGAAGCGTGTGGGACGAGGCCGTGTCCGCCGGTGCCGTTTCAGCCGCGCGCTTGCGGGGAGACGTATGGGCGTCTGACATAGAGCCTGTCACCAGCCGATCAGACCTCGAGGACCTGTCGCTTGTTGTAGGTGCCGCAGCTCGGGCACGCGATGTGCTGCTGCTTCGGCTCGTGGCAGCGCTCGCACGCCACCAGGGTGGGGACCGCAGCCTTCCACTGCGACCGGCGGTGGCGCGTGTTGCTGCGCGACATCTTCCGCTTCGGAACAGCCACGGCTACTTCTCCTGCTTCTCGGCGGCGCGCGCTGAATCAGGCCCGTCGCCGCTCATGTTTTCGTCCTTCTCGCCGTCCGGGTCGGTGGCGAGTCCCTGCAGTGCCGCCCAACGGATGTCGACGGCGTCGTGGTGGTGGTCCGGGTCGTCCGCGAGCCGCTCTCCGCACTGGGAGCACAGGCCCGGGCAGTCGTCCCGGCACACCGGCTGCATCGGCAGTGCGAGCACCACCGCATCACGCAGCACGGGTTCGAGGTCGAACAGGTCGTCCTCGAGGAAGAGGGTGTCCTCCTCGTCCTCGGCGTCGTCGCCGGGCTCCGCGGTACGGGTCCTGGCATCGGCGTCGGGGTAGGAGAACATCTCCTGGAAGTCCGCTACGAGCTCACGCTCCAGCGGCTCCAGACACCTTACGCACTCCCCCTGGACCGATGCACGGCCGGTACCTGTGACAAGCACCCCGTCCATGACGGACTCCAGGCGGAAGTCGAGTTCCACCGGCGCGCCCTCGGGCACTCCGATGACCTCGTTGCCGAGGTCCCGGGGGGCCTCGACGGTGCGGGAGAGCCGCTGCAGCGCGCCGGGACGACGTCCCAGATCGCGCGTGTCGAACACGAGCGGGGAACGGTGGTCGAGGCGGGCGTTGATGGCTTCCTGCTTTCTACGCTGACGTACGGGCCGCCCGTTCACCGGGGGCGAGGCGGGCAGCAGAGATCGCGGACGTACACGCGACCGAAGAGCCAGGATACTGGAACGGTCCCGATAGGCCCAATCCGCTACTGCCGCCCCTCCTCGTACTGCCGCAGCCGGTCGAGATCGATCATGCTCGTGTCGAAGAGGCTGGTCTCGTCGAGCGCGGCGGGCTGCGGCGCCCGGCCGCCCGGGGCCTGCCCGGGGATCTGGGCCTGCTGCTGCGGCTGGAGGTAGCCCGTGTTCGGGTCGTAGGGCTGCTGGTGCTGCTGCTGGGCCTGCGGGTCCTGCCAGCCGTAGCCGTACGGGTCCTGCTGCGCGTACGGGGCCTGCGGATAGCCGTAGGCGTCCTGCTGCTGGTAGGCCGGGTCGGTGTAGTACCCCTGCTGGGGGTCGGGCTGCGCCTGGGGCGGCACGGTGGGCTGCGGCGGGGCCTGCGGCTGCGGGGGTACGGGGTCGGCCAGTTCGGCGAGGCCGGCGAGGTACTCGGCGTCGCCGGTGTGGCCCGGGTGCCGGCCGTCGGGCTGCGCGGCGAGGCCGCCCAGCTCGTCCGTCGGCCGGACGCCCTGGAGCTTGAGCCGCCCGCGGCCGACCGCCTCCAGGGTCTTGGTCAGTACGGCCTCGAAGGCGCCGAATTTGGCGTCCACGTACCGGTCGGCGCGCTCCCTGAGGGTCTGCGGGTCGGCGGTGGGCTCGGGCACCTGGATGCCGTCCTCGTCCTCGTGGCCGCCCTCGCCCGGCGCGCGGCCGAGCAGCTTCTCGCGGCCGCGGTCGACCGAGCCGATGGTCTTGGTGAGGACGACCTCGAAGTTGGCCAGTTTGCTGTCCACGTAGTCGTCGGCCTCGGCGCGGATCTCCTCGGCCTCGCGGCGGGCCTCGGCCAGGATGCGGTCGGCCTCGGCCTGGGACTGCCGGGCGACCTCGGTGTCGGAGATCAGCGAGCCGCGGTGGGCGTTGGCGGACTCGATGATCCGCTCCGCCTCGGCGCGGGCCTCCTCGACCATCCGCTCGCGGCCGCCGAGCAGCTCCTGGGCCTCGGCGAGCGACCCGGGCAGGGCGGCGCGCACCTCCTCCAGCATGGCGAGCAGCTCGGCGCGGTTGACCACGCACGAGGCCGACATGGGCATGGACCGGGCGCTGCCGACGGTCCTGACGATCTCGTCGAGCTTCTTCTGCACGTCCACCTTGGACTCGCCACTCTCCGGGTCGGTACGACGGAACGGGGACGACTGTACGTCCACAGGGCCCCGCACCGACACCTGCTGACGAGGCGTCAGCGGATCACTTGGCGCCCAGCCGCGCGGTCAGCTCTTCGAGGACGAAGGGCGGCACCAGGTGGGAGACGTCGCCGCCCCAGGCCGCGACCTCCTTGACCAGGCTGGAGGAGAGGAAGCTGTAGGTGGGGCTGGTGGGGATGAAGAGGGTCTCGACACCGGAGAGGCCGTTGTTCATCTGCGCCATCTGGAGCTCGTAGTCGAAGTCGCTGACCGCGCGCAGCCCCTTGACGATGGCCGGAATGTCACGCTGCTTGCAGAAGTCGACGAGCAGGCCGTGGAAGGACTCGACCTCGACGTTGCCGTACTCGGCGGTGGCACGGCGGATCAGGTCGATCCGCTCGTCGATCGAGAACAGGCCCTGCTTGGCCTTGTTGATCATCACGGTGACGTGGACGACGTCGTAGAGCCTGGAGGCCCGGGCAATGATGTCCAGGTGCCCGTTGGTGATGGGGTCGAACGACCCCGGACAGACTGCGCGGCGCACGTGAGTTTCCTCGCTCTCCGGTCCGGTCATGACGCGTTGTCGCACGTCGAAGCGGCGCGACCGTACCAAAGCGTTCCCTCGCCGTAGCGCCGGGACCGGATGGGTGCGAAACCGTCCGGCCAGGGGAACGGACCGCCTCTGGTGCTCCGCTCCACGGTGACGAGTGCCTCCTCGGCACACCAGCCCCCCTGGCGGAGTGTGAGCAGGATCTCCCCAAGATCGTCGTTGGTGACGGCGTACGGCGGGTCGAGGAAGAGCACGTCGTACGGGTCGGCCGGGGCCGCGCCCGCGACGATCTGCTCGGCCTTGCCGGGCCGGACCTCCGCGCCGGGCATCCCGAGGGTGCGGACGTTGTCGCGGATGGTGCGCACGGCGCGGGCGTCGGCCTCGACCAGCAGGACGTGCCCGGCGCCGCGGGACAGCGCCTCCAGGCCCACGGCGCCGGAACCCGCGTACAGGTCCAGCACCCGGGCGCCGGCCAGCGGCCCGTCCAGCGACTCCCAGGTGGAGAACAGGCCCTCGCGCGCCCGGTCGGAGGTCGGACGGGTGCCGTTGCCGGGGGGCACGGCCAGGCGCCGGCCGCCGGCCGTACCGGCGATCACGCGGGTCATGGTGCTCGGTCCTTCGCGCTGCGGATGGAAGCGGCCCGCCTGCGCGGGCCACTCCCCCACGATATGGCGTCACGGGGGCCGGGGCCGCGCCGCCCGGTGCGGGGCGGGGCGGGAGCCTGTGTCCGGCCTGCCTTGGGGCCGGTGCGGGGCGCGCCGGGGCCGGTACGGGGCCAGTGCGGGTGGCGCCGGAACTGGTACGGGTGGCGCCGGAGCCGGTACGGGGGCGGGGCGCCACGGGGAGCCAGCACGTGGACCGGGGTGGGTCGCGGCGGGTCCGGTACGGAAGCCGGAGGCAGCTCGCGCCGGGGCCCGTACGGAGACCGGAGGCGGGCTGCACCGGGGCCCGGAAGCGGGTCGCGCCGCGGGCCGGTACGGAGACCGACGGCGGGTCGCGCCGGGAGCCGGGGCAGGGCCCGGGGGACGGGTCGCGCCGGGAGTCGGCGCGGGGTCCGGGGGCGGGTCCCGCCGCAGCCCGGCGCCGGGCCCTCACCCCTTGTCCAAATACTGCTCCCGCTCCGCGTCCAGCAGGGCCTGGAGGGCGGTGCGCAGCTCCGGGTAGCCGGTCAGCTCGGGGTCGGCGGTGACCACCGCGGTGGCCTCCTCGCGGGCGGCCTCGATGACCTGCTCGTCCTCGATGACGGCGAGCATCCGCAGGGATGTGCGGGCGCCGGACTGGGCCTGGCCGAGGACGTCGCCCTCGCGGCGCTGCTCCAGGTCGATACGGGAGAGTTCGAAGCCGTCGAGGGTGCCGGCCACCGCGGCGAGCCGGGCGCGCGCGGGGCTGGCCTCGGGCATCTCGCTGACCAGCAGGCACAGGCCGGGCGCCGAGCCGCGGCCGACCCGGCCGCGCAGCTGGTGCAGCTGGGAGACGCCGAAGCGGTCCGCGTCCATGATCACCATGGCGGTGGCGTTGGGGACGTTCACGCCGACCTCGATGACGGTGGTGGCCACCAGCGCGTCCACCTCGCCGGCCGCGAACCGGCGCATCACCGCGTCCTTGTCGTCCGGGTGCATCCGGCCGTGCAGCACCTCGACGCGCAGCCCGGCGAGGGGGCCCTTCGCGAGCTGGTCGGCGACCTCCAGGACGGCCAGCGGGGGCCGTTTGTCCTCGCCCACGGCGGCCTCCTCCGCGGACTTCTTCTTGGCGCCCTTGCCCTTCGGCGCGTCCTCCTCGTCGCCGATCCGGGGGCAGACCACGTACGCCTGGTGGCCGGCCTCGACCTCCTCGCGCACCCGCTCCCAGGCGCGCGCGAGGAAGTGCGGCTTGTCCTTGGCGGGGACGACGTGGCTGGCAATGGGCGAGCGACCGGCGGGGAGCTGGTCCAGTACGGACGTCTCCAGGTCGCCGAAGACGGTCATCGCGACCGTACGGGGAATGGGGGTGGCCGTCATGACCAGCAGGTGCGGCGGCTGCTTGCCCTTGCCGCGCAGCGCGTCGCGCTGCTCGACGCCGAAGCGGTGCTGTTCGTCGACCACGACCAGGCCGAGGTCGTGGAACTGGACCTTGTCCTCGATGAGGGCGTGGGTGCCGATGACGATCCCTGCCTCGCCCGTGACGAGGTCGAGCAGCGCTTGGCGCCGGGCGGCGGCGCCCATGGAGCCCGTCAGCAGCACCACCTTCGTGCCCTGCTCGGCACCCCCCAGCGTGCCCTCCCGTCGCCCACCACCACCCTTGGTGGACTGCGCTTCGCGCAGGCCCCATTGATCGGCCAACTCCCCCATCATTTCCGTGATGGACCGATGGTGCTGCTGGGCCAGCACCTCGGTGGGCGCGAGCATCGCCGCCTGGCCGCCGGTGTCCACGACGGCGAGCATGGCGCGCAGGGCGACCAGCGTCTTGCCGGAGCCGACCTCGCCCTGGAGGAGGCGGTGCATCGGGTGGTCGGTGGCCAGGTCGTCGAAGATCTCGCGGCTGACCTTCTGCTGGCCTTCGGTGAGCGTGAAGGGCAGCTTCGCGTCGAAGGCGTCGAGCAGCCCGCCGGGTGTCAACGGGCGCGGGGTGGCGGGGAGTTGGGTCTCGGCCATCCGGCGGCGGGCCAGCGCCACCTGGAGGACGAACGCCTCGTCCCACTTCAGGCGCGAGCGCGCGTCCTCGATGTCGGCCTTCGTGCGCGGCCGGTGGACCTTCTCCAGGGCCTCCGGGAGCGGCAGCAGGGCCCGGCCCGCGCGCAGCGCCTCGGGAAGCGGGTCGAGCGCCTCGCGCGCGCTGGGCAGCACCGCGTCGACCGCCTTGGCGATCTTCCAGGAGGCCATCTGCTGGCAGGCCGGGTAGATCGGCATGAGCCGGCCCGCGAAGGCGTCCACGGCCTCCTCGCCGTCCTCGCCGTCCAGCAGCGCGTATTCGGGGTGGGCCAGTTGCAGCTTGCGGTTGAAGACCGAGACCTTGCCCGCGAACATGGCGCGGCGGCCGGGCAGCAGTTCCTTGTGCGGTTTGTGGATGCCCTTGCCGAAGAAGACGAGCTGGAGGCGGCCGCTGCCGTCGGTGAGGGTCACCTCCAGGCGCTGGCCGCGGCCGTTGTTGAACTTCAGGACCCGGGCGTCGGCGACGCGCGCGACGACCGTGACGTGTTCGTCCAGCGGCAGGTCGGAGAGGCGGGTCAGCTCACCGCGCTCCGCGTATCTGCGCGGATAGTGGTGCAGCAGATCGCCGACCGTGTTCAGGCCGAGCTGCTCGGCCATCACCTTGGCGGTGGTGCCACCGAGAATCTTCTTCAGGGGTTCGTCGAGCGCGGACACATGTCCATTGCACACCACGGCACTGACAGCGGGCGGCAAGCCCCGGAATACGCCGGGGCCGAACCGATTCTTCCCGCCGGTTTCCCGCCGTTTTTCCCGTCGGCTTTCCACCAGGTTTCCACCGGTTTTCCGCCGGGCTCCCGCCGGATTCCGCCGCTCCGGCCCGGCGTCATTCGACCCCGATGAGCAGCGGCGCCCCGCGCTGCCCGCCTTCGTAGACGACGGTGTCCACGGCCAGATGACGCTCCCGTACGTGCCTTTCCAGGCGTTCCGCGAGAGCGGCGGGGAATTCCGCGCCCAGGACGAACGTCACCATTTCCCCGCCGGCGGAGAGCATCCGGTCCAGGACGGTCGCCGCGGTCGCGGCCAGGTCCGAGCCGATCACCGCCACGTCCCCGTCGATCAGGCCGAGCACGTCCCCGGCCTGGCAGACGCCGGCCATCGTCCAGGACTGCCGTTCCGCGACGGCCAGCTCCGCGTAGCGGGTGGCGCCCGCGGCCGAGGTCATGGCCACCACGTCCTCGTCGAAGCTGCGGGCCGGCTCGTGCACGGCCAGCGCGGCGATGCCCTGGACGGCGGCGCGGGTGGGGATCAGCGCGACCCGTACGCCTTCGGTGCGGGCCTGCTCGGCCGCGGCCGCCGCGGTGTGCCGCAGCTCGGGGTCGTTGGGCAGCAGCACCACCTCGCGGGCGTGCGCCTGCCGGATCGCCTGGACCAGCTCGCCACTGGCGGGCGGCTCTCCGGTCCGTACGGTCACCGTGGTCGCGCCCGCCTCGGCGCACAGCCCGGCCAGGCCGTCGCCCGGCACCACGGCCACCACGGCGCGCGCCGCCGGCGCCGCCTCGCGGCGGCGCGCGGCCCGGCCCCCGTCGGCCGTCCCGAAGTGGGTGATGCGGATGCGGTACGGGCGGCCCGCCTCGATGCCCGCCTCGACGGCGGCGCCCGCGTCGTCCACGTGAACGTGCACGTTCCACAGGCCGTCCCCGCCGACCACCACCAGGGAGTCCCCGAGGCCGTCCAGCCGCGCGCGCAGCCGGGCCACGGCGGCGTCGTCGGCCTCCAGGAGGTAGATCACTTCGAAGGCGGGTCCGTCCGGCTCGCTGTCGCCGCCGTGCGGCCCCTCCGGCTCCGGAGCGTGCCCGTCAGCGGCCGGACAGCCGCCTGGCACCGGTGCGGAGGTATCAATCCGTACGGGGGCGTCGGACCGTACGTGAGCATCTGCCCGTACGGAAGCGTCCGGCCGTACCGCGAGAGCCGCCGTCGGCACCTCCCCGGACAGCGCCCCCGCCAGCGCGCCCAGCACGGCGACCAGGCCGCAGCCGCCCGCGTCCACGACGCCCGCCCGGCTCAGGACCGCCAGCTGGGCCGGCGTGGCCTCCAGGGCCGTACGAGCGCCCTCGTAAGCGGCCCGCGCCACCGCCGCCGGACTCCCGTCGGCCCGCCCGGCCGCCTCGGCGGCCACCGTGGCGACCGTCAGGACGGTGCCCTCGACTGGATGCGCCACGGCCTCGTACGTGGACTCGGCGGCCCGCCGCAGTGCCCGCTTCAGCGCTGCCGCCGCGCCGGGGGCCCCGTCCACGCTGCTCTCCCCCAGCACCTCCGCCATGCCGCGCAGCAGCTGGGCGAGGATCGTGCCGGAATTGCCGCGCGCGCCGATCAGGGCTCCGTGCGCCATCGCGCCGACGGCGTCGGCCAGGCCCGGTGCGGTGCCCGAGGCGCCGTGCCCGTCGAAGGCGGCCTCGACCGCGCGGGCCGCGGACTCCACGGTCAGGTAGAGGTTGGTGCCGGTGTCCCCGTCGGCCACCGGGTAGACGTTGATCGCGTCGATCCGCTCGCGTTCGCGCCCCAGGGCCTGGAGCGCCAGGGCGCACCAGGTGCGTACCGCAGCGGCGTCGAGCGGGTGCGGCACCGTCGTCCTCCTCGGCCAGCGGCCCGTGGCGGGCTCGGCTCGGTCATGCGATCCACCGCACAGTAGCCGCGGGCGGGGCGGCCCGCCGGGGCGGGGCCCGGGGCGATCGTGGTAGTTTCGTGTCACGGGAGCGGTCGTTGTATGCTGCTCCGGTTGCCCGATGCGAATCGGGCCATTCCTACTCCTGGCGAAGCCGGTCGGTTCAATGCACTCCGCTCGTCGGGATTTCACCGTAAGTGCATCTGAAGTCTTTGGAGTGACCCGTGGCTGCCAACTGCGACGTCTGCGGCAAGGGGCCGGGCTTCGGCAAGAGCGTTTCCCACTCGCACCGCCGTACCAACCGTCGTTGGAACCCCAACATCCAGACGGTGCGCGCGGTCATCGGGCGCACGCCGAAGCGGCTCAACGTCTGCACCTCGTGCATCAAGGCCGGCAAGGTCTCGCGCTGACGTCCTAGTCGTAGCGCAGCCCCCGCCGGTTGCCTGAAAGCCGGTCCACCTCGGTGGACCGGCTTTTTGCCGTACCCGTGTGCCGGCCGTACCCGCGTGCCGGCCGTACCCGCGTGCCGTACGCGCGCGAAGCCCCCGCGAACGGGGCTAGCCCCGCAGCCGCCACCCGTGGTCCACCGGCCCGATCCCCGCGCCCAGGCGGAAGCCGCCCGCGATGGCGCCGGTGACGTACTCCTTGGCCGCCGCGACGGCCTCCGGGACGGTGTCCCCCCGGGCCAGCCGCGCGGCGACAGCGCTGGCGAGCGTGCAGCCGGTGCCGTGGGTGTGCCGGTTGTCGTGCCGCGGGGCGCGCAGCCAGTGCTCCTCGGTGCCGTCGGTGAGCAGGTCGACCGCGTCGCCCTCCAGGTGGCCGCCCTTGATCAGCGCCCAGCGCGGCCCGAAGCCGAGGACCGCGGCGGCGGCACGCCGCATGTCGGCCTCCTCGTGGACCCGTACGCCCGTCAGCTGGGCGACCTCGTCGAGGTTGGGGGTGGCGAGGGTGGCCGTGGGCAGCAGCTTCGTACGGACCGCGTCCAGGGCGGAGGCGGCGAGGAGCGCGTCGCCGTGCTTGGAGACGCCGACCGGGTCCACGACGACCGGCGCGGAGAGCCCGGCGAGCAGGTCCGCGACCGTCTCGACCAGCTCCGGCGAGGAGAGCATGCCGGTCTTGACGGCCTGGACGCCGATGTCGTCCACGACGCTGCGGAACTGGGCCCGTACGGCTTCGGCGGGCAGTTCCCACGCGCCCTGCACGCCGAGTGAATTCTGCGCGGTGACGGCGGTCAGCACGCTCATGCCGTGCGTCCCGAGCGCCAGCATCGTCTTCAGGTCGGCCTGGATGCCCGCGCCGCCGCCGGAGTCGGACCCGGCGACGGTCAGGACGCGTGGAGGTGTAGGCATGCGGCCGAATCTACCGGGGCACCGCGCGGGGCCCGCCCGCGGTCCCTCAGAGGCCGGCCTGCTCGCCGTCCGGCTCCCCGCCGAAGTGGTCCCACCCCGCGTTGACCCAGGGCGCCCCGTCCACCGTGACCTGCGGCAGCGCCGACGGGTGCAGCACCTCGCCGATCACCTTCCAGCGGGCCGGCAGCTTCACGTCCGGCGGGAACGTCGCCACGATCGCGTGGTCCTCGCCCCCGCTGAGCACCCACTGCATCGGGTCCACGCCGACGGCCGTACCGATGTCGGACATCTGCGAGGGGATGTCGATCTGGCCGGAGCGCAGGTCGATACGGACCTTGCTGGCCTCGGCGATATGGCCGAGGTCGGCGACCAGGCCGTCGCTGACGTCCGTCATGGCGGTGGCGCCGAGGCCGGCCGCCGCCGGGCCCGCGTGGTACGGCGGCTCGGGGCGGCGGTGCGCCTCCACGAAGGCGCGCGGGGAGCGGAAGCCGCGGGTGAGGACCGCGTAGCCGGCCGCGGACCAGCCCAGCCAGCCGGTGACGGCGACCACGTCGCCGGGCTGGGCACCGGAACGGGTGACCGGCTCCTGGTTGCGCAGGTCGCCCAGGGCGGTGATCGCGACGGTGATCGTGTCGCCGCGCACCACGTCGCCGCCGACGACCGCGGCGCCCGCCACCTGGCACTCGTCGCGCAGCCCGTCCATCAGCTCGCTCGCCCAGGTCGCGGGCAGTTCGGCGGGGACGACCAGGCCGAGCAGGATGGCGGTGGGCACCGCGCCCATCGCGGCGATGTCGGCCAGGTTCTGCGCGGCGGCCTTGCGGCCCACGTCGTAGGCGGTGGACCAGTCGCGGCGGAAGTGCCGCCCTTCGAGGAGGACGTCGGTGCTGGCCACGACCCGGCGGTCCGGCGCGGTGATCACCGCGGCGTCGTCGCCCGGTCCGATCCGTACGGCCGGGGTGGCGGTGAGCCGGGAGGTCAGCTCCCTGATCAGCCCGAACTCGCCCAGCTCGCCCACGGTGCCCTTCATGCTGCTGCCCTTCCGACGCGTACGGACGATCCGTACTGCGCTGCCGATCCGTACTCCACCACCGCACGCCCGGCCCGTGCTTCCCCCGGGCGGACGGCCGCCGTGCTGCCCCTGGTCGTACCGCACGACGCGTTCCCGGCGGCGCGGGTCTCCCCGGCGCGCGCACCGACGCGGTACCGTGGCGTCCCTTCTTCCCACATGATCCTCGAAGCCGCCCTGGAGGTCCCGTGGTACAGGCGTACATCCTGATCCAGACCGAGGTGGGCAAGGCGTCGGCCGTCGCGGAAGTGATCGCCAAGATTCCCGGCGTGCTCCAGGCCGAGGACGTCACCGGTCCGTACGACGTGATCGTGCGGGCGCAGGCCGAGACGGTCGACGAGCTCGGCCGCATCGTGGTCGCCAAGGTCCAGCAGGTGGACGGCATCACCCGCACCCTGACCTGCCCGGTGGTCCATCTCTAGCTCCCCGTATGCTCGGCCGGGTGATCTCCTCGTCGCGCCGGCTGCTCGTACCGGCCCTGCTCACCGTGGGCTTCGCCGCGGTGGGCTGCTCGTCCTCGGTCCCCGTCGCCGCCCCCTCGCCCGAGGGCGCGTCCGCGCGGCAGTGCCGGGCGCTCCAGGAGGAGTTGCCGCGGACCGTGGACGGGCTGGAGCGCGGCACCGCCGATCCGGTCTCGGACTTCACCGCCGTGTGGGGCGATCCCGCCGTCCGGCTGCGCTGCGGGGTCGACAAGCCCGCCGTGCTGACGCCTGGAAGTGAACATTACAACCCCGGTGCGGACGCGGCGGAAGTCAACGGCGTCGAGTGGCTCTTCGAGAAGCAGGACGACGGGTACCGCTTCACGACCGTACTGCGCAAGACGTACGTAGAGGTGAGCGTCCCGGAGAAGTACGCCCCCGAGGTCGATGTGCTGACCGACCTCGCGGCCGCGGTCAAGAAGACGGTCCCGGCCGGAGTCTGAGCCCTCCGGCCGGGCGCGGTCCCTGCGGTCCGGGCGCCTCAGCGCAGGCCCGTCGGGCGCCGCAGGGCCGACCGGACCAGCCGGTCGATCAGCTCCGGGTAGCTCACACCGCTCTCCTGCCACATCCGCGGGTACATCGAGATGGGCGTGAAGCCGGGCATCGTGTTGATCTCGTTGATGACGTAGGTGCCGTCGTCCTGGAGGAAGAAGTCCACCCGGGCCAGGCCCTCGCAGGACAGCGCCTCGAAGGCGCGGACGGCCAGCTCCTGGACCTCGGCGGTCTGCTCCACGGTCAGCGGGGCGGGCACCAGGCCGGTGGCCGAGTCGATGTACTTGGCCTCGAAGTCGTAGAAGGTGTGGTCGGAGACGGGCGGGATCTCGGCCGGGAGGCTGCCGCGCGGCCCGTCCTCGAATTCCAGCACGCCGCACTCGATCTCGCGGCCGGTCAGCAGGGCCTCCACCAGGATCTTCGGGTCGTGGCGGCGGGCCTCCTCGATGGCCGCGTCCAGCCCGGAGATGTCGTCGACCTTGCTGATGCCCATGGAGGAACCGGCGCGGGCGGGCTTGACGAAGATCGGCCAGCCGTGTTCGGCGGCGAAGTCCACGATCCGCTGACGGGCGGCGGCGCCGCCGTCGGCCTGCTCCCACTCACGGGGGCGGACGACCTCGTACGGGCCGACCGGCAGCCCGTAGGAGACGAACACCCGCTTCATGTACTCCTTGTCCATGCCGGCGGCCGAGGCGAGCACGCCCGAGCCGACGTAGGGCACACCGGAGAGCTCCAGGAGGCCCTGGATCGTGCCGTCCTCGCCGTACGGGCCGTGCAGCACGGGAAAGACGACGTCGACGCCGCCCAGCGCCTTGGGCACCGAGCCGGGCTCGCTGTAGACGACCTCACGGCTGGTCGGGTCGGCGGGGAGCTGGACGGCCCCCTCGGCGGTCTCGGCCAGTTCCGCGACGCTCGGCAGCTTCCGGTCGGTGATGACCATCCGCGCGGGGTCGTCGGCGGTCAGCGCCCAACGGCCTTCGGCGGTGATGCCGATGGGCAGCACGTCGTACTTCTCGCGGTCGATGGCCGACAGCACGGCGCCCGCGGTCACCACGGAAACGGCGTGTTCGGAGCTGCGGCCACCGAACACGACGGCGACGCGGGGCTTCTGGGGAGGGGTCTGGCTGCTCATATCGGGTTGAGGGTACCTGCTGCCCCAGAGGGAGTCGGTGCCGCGGGCCGGTGCGGCACGCCCGGAGCCGCCGGGGCGCCGGGCGTGGCGGGGGCTCTCAGTGGCGCTCGGGCTTGGCGCTGCGCGACATCAGCTCCTTGAGGGCCACCAGCGGCGGCTTGCCCTCGTGGACGATGTCCACGACCGTCTCGGTGATCGGCATGTCGACGCCGTGCCGGCGCGCCAGATCCAGTACCGACTCGCAGGACTTGACGCCCTCGGCGGTCTGCTTGGTGACCGCGATGGTCTCCTCCAGCGACATGCCGCGGCCGAGGTTGGCCCCGAAGGTGTTGTTGCGGGAGAGCGGCGAGGAGCAGGTGGCGACCAGATCGCCCATGCCGGCGAGCCCGGCGAAGGTGTGCGCGTCGGCGCCCATCGCCAGGCCCAGCCGGGTGGTTTCGGCGAGGCCGCGGGTGATCAGGGAAGCCTTGGCGTTGTCGCCCAGGCCCATGCCGCCGGCCATGCCGACCGCCAGCGCGATGACGTTCTTGACCGCGCCGCCCAGCTCCGCGCCGACCACGTCGGTGTTGGTGTACGGGCGGAAGTACGGGGTGTGGCAGGCGGCCTGGAGGCGCCGGGCCACGGCCTCGTCCGCGCAGGCGACGACCGCGGCGGCAGGCTGCCGGGCGGCGATCTCCTTGGCGAGGTTGGGGCCGGTCAGCACCGCGACGCGCTCGGCGGGGGCCTTGGCGACCTCCTCGATGACCTCGCTCATCCGCTTGGCGGTGCCCAGTTCGACGCCCTTCATCAGGGAGACCAGGACGGTGTCGGCGGGCAGCAGCGGGGCCCATTCGGCGAGGTTGCCGCGCAGGGTCTGGGAGGGGACGGCCAGGACGGTGAAATCGGCGTCGTGCGCGGCCTCGGCGGGGTCGGTGGTGGCCCGTACGGACTCCGGCAGCTGTGCGTCCGGCAGGTAGTCGGGGTTGGTCCGGCCGGTGTTGATGGCGTCGACCAGGCCCGCTCTGCGGCCCCACATCGTCACCTCGCAGCCCGCGTCGCCGAGCACCATCGCGAATGCGGTGCCCCAGGACCCCGTGCCGTAGACGGCGCAGCGCGTCACTTGCCTTCATCCTCCTGTGTCTTCGGTGCCTGGTCGTCCAGTTTCACGCCCCGCTCGTCCAGCTCGCGCGCCCGCTCGGCCTTCTGCTGCTCGCGGCGGGCCCGGCTGCGCCGGACGGCGTCCTTGCGGTGGTCGTACGGTTCGGCGGGCGCCGGCTCGCCGCGCAGTTCGGCCAGCAGTTCGGTGACGGCGGCCATGACCTTCTCGGTCACCGCGCGCAGCACGTCGGCGGTCGGCTCCTTGCCGTAGAACTCGCTGAGGTCGACCGGCTCCCCCGCCTTGACCCGCAGAGTCTTGCGCGGGAAAAGACGCAGCTTCTTCTCCTTGGCGTAGGGCGGCATCACCTCGTTGGCGCCCCACTGGGCCACCGGGACGACCGGCGCCTTGGTGAGCAACGCCACCCGGGCGGCCCCGGTCTTGCCCTGCATGGGCCACAGGTCGGGGTCGCGGGTGAGGGTGCCCTCGGGGTAGAAGGCGACGCATTCGCCCTTGTTGATGGCGGCCACGGCGGCGCGGAAGGCGACCGCCGCGTCGGCGGATTCCCGGTAGACGGGGATCTGGCCGGTGCCGCGCATCACCGCGCCGACAAAGCCGCCCTTGAAGAGCCCGGACTTGGCGAGGAATCGCGGGACCCGGCCGGTGTTGTACTGGTAGTGCGCGTACGACAGCGGGTCCAGATACGAGTTGTGGTTGACCACGGTGATAAATCCGCCGTCGGCGGGAATGTGCTCCATTCCCTGCCAGTCCCGCTTGAACAGAACCAGGAGCGGCGGTTTGCAGATGACCGCGGCCAAGCGGTACCAGAAGCCGATTCTGCGGCGGGACACTGGGACACCCTCCTTGTGGGATCTGCTGAGCTGCTGCGACCCGGCAGCCGCACAAGTGTCGCCCCAGGTACCCGCTATGTCGAGAACACCGTAACCCCGCCGCTCACGGATGGCGGTGACGGCAGGTGAGAATGAGGGCGATGCGAAGTGATGGAGCGGACGCCGGATGGAGCCTGGTCGTCCCGCTGAAACCCCTGGTACGGGCGAAGAGCAGGCTGTCCGGGGCGGTGGGGGAACGGCTGCGGCCGCGGTTGGCACTGGCGTTCGCGCTGGACACCGTGACGGCCGTGCTGGCCTGCGAAGACGTCGTGGATGTGGCGGTTGTCACGGACGATGTGACGGCCGGGGAACGGCTTGCGGCCCTCGGCGCTCACGTCCTCGCGGACGTTCCGGGCCGTGGCTTGAACGCGGCGCTGGCCCATGGGGCGGCACAGGTGCGCCGGCGGCGCGCCGGGGCCGCCGTGGCGGCGCTGAACGCGGATCTCCCGGCGTTGCGCCCGGCGGAACTGAGCCGGGTGCTGACGGCCGCCGCCGCATTTCCCCGGGCATTTCTCGCGGATGCGGCGAAAATCGGTACGACGCTGCTGTCCGCGGCTCCCGGAGTGGAATTGGCGCCCGCTTTCGGGGGGCCGTCCCGGGCGCGGCACCGCGAATCGGGGGCGCACGAGATCCTGCTGCCGGGCACCGAATCCGTACGCCGGGACGTGGACACCGGCGCGGATCTGCTGGCCGCGCTGGAGCTGGGTGTGGGGCCGTACACCGCCCGCTGTGTGCCGGGGATACCGGACCGCGCGGGCCTGGAAGGCGTCAGAACGTCTGGAGCGTGACGAGCACGATGCGGCGCCCGTCGGTTTCCGTACCGCTGCCGGCCTCGCCCTCGACCTCGATGCGCACCCGCTGACCGGGCCGCAGCAGCCGCAGGCCGCCCGCGTCGAAGGCCGCCGCGCCGAAGGGCAGCGGCGTGCCGTCGTCGAGCAGCACGCTGCCGGAACGGGTCTGGGCGTCGTAGGTGTACGCGGTGGCCTGCATGGGGCCACCCTAAACGGCGCCCGCGGGCCGATCGCCCCGAACGGCGCCGGTGCGGGCGCGGGACACGCGGGTACGACGCACCGCGGGCCGGGCTCCCCGGGGGGAGTCCGGCCCGACGCGTGGCGTCGCCGCTGCTGATTACCGCTTGCGGGCGGTGGTCTTCTTGGCGGTGGTCTTGCGGGCCGTGGTCTTCTTGGCCGGGGCCTTCTTCGCCGTCGCCTTGGTCGCGGGCGCGGTCTTCTTGGCCGTCGCCTTCTTGGCGGTGGTGGTGGCCTTCTTGGCCGGGGTGGCCTTCTTCGCCGCCGTGGTGGCCTTCTTGGCGGTGGCCGTGGACTTCTTGGCCGTCGCCTTCTTCGCCGTGGCGGTGGACTTCTTCGCCGGCGTGGCCTTCTTCGCCGCGGCCGTCGTCTTCTTCGCCGGCGTGGCCTTCTTGGCGGCGGCGGTGGTCTTCGTCGCCGTCTTCTTGGCGGTGGCCTTCTTGGCCGCGGCCTTCTTCACGGTCGAGCGGGTGGAAGTACCACCGGAAAGGCTGCCCTTGGGGGCCTTCTTGACGGCCACGTCGTTCTTCGGGAGCTTCTTCGAGCCGCTGACCAGGTCCTTGAAGCCCTGACCGGCACGGAAACGGGGCACCGAGGTCTTCTTGACCCGGACCCGCTCACCCGTCTGCGGGTTGCGGGCGTAGCGGGCCGGACGGTCCACCTTCTCGAACGAACCGAAACCGGTGACCGATACGCGGTCGCCGGAGACAACTGCACGGACGATTGCGTCCAGTACCGCGTCCACCGCGTCCGCGGCGTTCTGACGGCCGCCGAGCTTGTCGGCAATGGCTTCTACGAGCTGCGCCTTGTTCACGTCTTCCCCTTCGGAGACATTGCTGGAACGAAAGTGTTCAAGCCTTTTCGCACGTTAGGCAGATATATACCGCAAATCAAACACGAAACGGGCTAATCACCCTTGTGCCGCAACGAACTCGACCTTCACGGAGTTCCGTCGGCGTGCACGTCTTCGGGAAAGCGACCCTCGTCGAGGTCGTTCATGAACCACTCCAGACGCCTTGCCGCGTCCGCCAGATCGTGTTTCGCCGCCGCCGTGATGACGAGCAGCTTCCGGGTCAGCGCCATGCGTACGCCCTCCGGGACTTGCAGTGTCCGCACTCGTGTGTGTGCGTCCTTGAGTCGGTCGGCGACGAGACCGTAGAGCTCGAGTTGGTCGTCGCGTTCCATGCGCTAATTGTGCCATCTGCGGCGAGTTGTCGCTTCACGGGGCCTCAACAGACGCCTCCACACGCCGATGCGCCCCCTGCCAACCAGCAAGGGGCGCATCGTACGCAATAAGGCTTTGAGCCAAAAAACCCGAGGTCAGACTACTACCGTACGCGGCTTGAACGACGGCCTGTTCGCCTCGTACCGGGCGATGGCCTCCTCCTCCCGAAGAGTGAGGCTGATGTCGTCCAGGCCCTCCAGCAGCCGCCAACGCGCGTTCTCGTCCAGCTCGAACCCTGCGGTGATGCCCGGTGCCCGGACCTGCCGGCCGACGAGGTCGACGGTGACCTCGGCCGCGGGGTCCGCCTCGGCGAGCTTCTGCAGCGCCTCGACGGTCTCCTGCGGCAGCACCACGGTCAGCAGTCCGTTCTTCAGCGAGTTGCCCCGGAAGATGTCCGCGAAACGCGACGAGATGACAGCCTTGAAGCCGTAGTTCTGCAGCGCCCACACCGCGTGCTCGCGCGAGGAGCCGGTGCCGAAGTCGGGCCCGGCCACCAGAACGGTCGCGCCCCGGTACGCCTCCTGGTTCAGCACGAACTGCGGATCCTTGCGCCACGCCTCGAAGAGCCCGTCCTCGAAGCCGTCGCGGGTGACCTTCTTGAGCCAGTGCGCGGGGATGATCTGGTCGGTGTCCACGTTGCTGCGGCGCAGCGGGACGGCCCGGCCGGTGTGCGTGGTGAAAGCTTCCATGGTTCAGACTCCCGCGGGCGTACGTACGTCGGCGTCGGACAGATCGGCCGGCGATGCCAGGTGGCCGAGAACCGCCGTTGCGGCGGCGACCTGGGGCGAGACCAGGTGGGTGCGGCCGCCCTTGCCCTGCCGTCCCTCGAAGTTGCGGTTGGAGGTGGAGGCGGAGCGCTCGCCGGGGGCCAGCTGGTCCGGGTTCATGCCCAGGCACATCGAGCAGCCGGCGTGCCGCCACTCGGCACCGGCCTCGGTGAAGACCTTGTCGAGCCCCTCCTCGACCGCCTGGAGGGCGACCCGTACGGAGCCGGGGACGATGAGCATCCGCACCCCGTCGGCGATCCGGCGGCCCCGCACGACCTCGGCCGCGGAGCGCAGATCCTCGATCCGCCCGTTGGTGCACGAACCTACGAAGACGGTGTCCACCCGGATGTCGCGCAGCGGCTGACCCGCCGTCAACCCCATGTATTCCAGGGCCTTTTCGGCGGCGTAGCGCTCCGATGCGTCTTCGTACGAAGCGGGGTCGGGGACGCGCTCCGAAAGCGGCGCGCCCTGCCCCGGGTTGGTGCCCCAGGTGACGAACGGCGCCAGCTCCGCGGCGTCGATGACGACCTCGTGGTCGAAGGCCGCGTCGTCGTCGGTGCGCAGGGTCTTCCAGTACCCGACGGCGGCGTCCCAGTCGGCGCCCTCGGGGGCGTGCGGGCGCCCCTTCAGGTACGCGAAGGTGGTCTCGTCGGGGGCGATCATCCCGGCCCGGGCGCCCGCCTCGATGGACATGTTGCAGATGGTCATCCGGGCCTCCATCGAGAGCTTCTCGATGGCCTCGCCGCGGTACTCGATGACGTAGCCCTGGCCGCCGCCGGTGCCGATCCGGGCGATGACGGCCAGGATCAGGTCCTTGGCCGTGACGCTCTCGGGCAGCTCGCCCTCGACGGTGACGGCCATGGTCTTGAACGGCGCCATCGGCAGCGTCTGGGTGGCCAGCACGTGCTCGACCTGGCTGGTGCCGATGCCGAAGGCCAGCGCGCCGAACGCGCCGTGGGTGGAGGTGTGGCTGTCGCCGCAGACCACGGTGGTGCCCGGCTGGGTCAGTCCCAACTGCGGTCCCACCACGTGGACGACGCCCTGCTCCACGTCGCCCAGCGGGTGCAGCCGTACGCCGAAGTCCGCGCAGTTCTTGCGCAGCGTCTCCAGCTGGGTGCGGGAGACCGGGTCGGCGATGGGCTTGTCGATGTCGAGGGTCGGGGTGTTGTGGTCCTCGGTGGCGATGGTCAGGTCGGTGCGCCGCACCGAGCGGCCGGCCTTGCGCAGGCCGTCGAACGCCTGCGGGCTGGTGACCTCGTGCAGCAGGTGCAGATCGATGAAGAGGAGGTCGGGCTCGCCTTCCGCGCGCCGGACGACGTGGTCGTCCCAGACCTTCTCCGCGAGTGTCCGTCCCATCGCTTTCCCTCCGGCCGGCCGCATCGCCGGCCCAACTCGACTGTGTGCGCAGCGCCCGTCCCCCTGCACCGGACGTCGTGCCGGGCCCTGGTCGGGGGCCGTGGATACAGATTGGCGGGTTCGCCGGAACTTTGAACTTGCGTTTCACACTGTGAGACGCGAGTATCGTTGCATGGACAACTCTAGCGGCGTCGGCGTTCTCGACAAGGCAGCTCTGGTACTGAGCGCTCTGGAGTCCGGTCCGGCCACCCTCGCCGGGCTGGTCACGGCGACCGGGCTCGCACGGCCCACGGCCCACCGGCTGGCCGTGGCACTGGAACACCACCGGATGGTGGCCAGGGACATGCAGGGCCGGTTCATCCTCGGCCCGCGGCTCTCCGAGCTGGCCGCGGCGGCCGGTGAGGACCGCCTGCTGGCCACGGCCGGGCCGGTGCTCACCCACCTGCGCGATGTGACGGGCGAGAGCGCGCAGCTCTACCGGCGCCAGGGCGACATGCGCATCTGCGTGGCCGCGGCGGAACGGCTGTCCGGACTGCGGGACACCGTCCCGGTCGGCTCCACGCTCCCCATGAAGGCCGGCTCGGCGGCCCAGATCCTGATGGCCTGGGAGGAGCCGGAGCGGCTGCACCGCGGCCTCCAGGGCGCGCGTTTCACGGCGACGGCCCTGTCCGGCGTACGGCGCCGGGGCTGGGCCCAGTCGATCGGCGAGCGCGAGCCGGGCGTGGCCTCGGTCTCCGCCCCCGTACGCGGCCCTTCGAACCGCGTGGTCGCCGCCGTCTCGGTCTCCGGACCGATCGAGCGGCTGACCCGGCACCCCGGCCGGATGCACGCCCAGGCGGTCATCGACGCCGCGGCGCGGCTCAGCGAGGCGCTGCGCCGTACGGGCTGAGCCGACCCGCCGAAAACCAGGCCGACCTGCTAGAACGCCGACCGGCCGGTGCGGACGCGACGCCCGCACCGGCCGGTCGGCCGTATCGCACCCCGTCTACGCCACGCTCACGGCGGCGCCGCGCGCCCCGCGCCGGCCGGACGTGACGCCGTACGCGGCACCGAGTCCGGTCGGCGGCATCGAGCTGTAGAACGTGCTGTACGCGCCCGCCGGCACGACGTACGTCTCGTGCCAGATGCCGACTCCCCCGCCGCCGCGCCGCGCGCGGCGGTTGAACGCCGCCCACGCGGGGCGGTGCCGCCGGTCCGGGTCGGAGGCGTACGCGTACAACTTCTCCCGCGACTCCCAGTATTGGACGACGCCGAAGAGGCGCGGCCCGCCGCCCAGCGCCCGGTACCCGAGCAGCCCCGAACTCCGATCGCGCGCCAGCTCCTTGAGCATGGGCGGCATCGCGAGCAGCGCCGGCAGCCAACTGCGCACCGCCCAGAGCCGGTTGATGCGCATTCCGATCATGAAGACGACCACTTCCCCGTCGACGTCCGCCACCGCGCGCCCCGGCACGACCTTGTCCCCCATGGCGATCTCCTGCCTCTCCATTCTTTGGATAGCGGCACTATCCATGCTTGGATAGTGACACTCTCCAAGGAAGGGCGCAAGCGGATGCGACTGGCGGAACTGAGCGAACGCAGCGGGGTGCCCACCGCGACGATCAAGTACTACCTGCGGGAACGGCTGCTCCCGCCGGGCGAGCGGGTCACCGCCACCACGGCCGAATACGGGGACGCCCATCTGCGCCGGCTGCGCCTGGTGCGGGCGCTGGTCCAGGTCGGGAAGATGCCGGTGGCCACCGCGCGCGAGGTGCTGGCCGCGGTGGAGGACGAGTCGCTGGACCACCACATGCGCCTCGGCGCGGCCGTCTGGGCCCTGCCGCACGATCCGGGCCCCGAGACGGAGACCCCGGAGACCGCCGCCGCGCGCCGGACGGCGGACGAGCTGCTGCGCCGCCTGGGCTGGCGGTACGGGCTGGAGACGGGGCCGGCCTCCCCCGCGTACGGGATGCTGGTGAACGCCCTGGCCGCGCTCGCCCGGCTCGGTTATCCGCACGCCGCGGAGAACGTGCTGCCGTACGCCCGGATCGCGGGCGAACTGGCCGTCGCCGACCTGGACTTGGTGGAGGAGTACGAGACGCCGGCCGAGCAGGTGGAGGCCGCGGTGGCGCTGACCGTACTGCTGGAACCGGTGCTGCTGAGCCTGCGGCGGCTCGCGGAGGCGGAGGAGTCGCACCGCCGCTTCGGCAGCGGCGCGTGAGCCGGGAGCCGACCTCATGCGAAAAGGCCCCTCCCTGTCGGGAGAGGCCTTCCGTATGCGTACCCCCGACCGGATTCGAACCGGCGCTACCGCCTTGAGAGGGCGGCGTGCTAGGCCGCTACACAACGGGGGCTCGCTCTGCAGAACCGCAGTTGACCTGCGGTTTCGCGCTGGGCTACCAGGACTCGAACCTAGACTAAATGAACCAGAATCACTCGTGCTGCCAATTACACCATAGCCCATGGTGGTTTAGACCAGTACCCCCGACCGGATTCGAACCGGCGCTACCGCCTTGAGAGGGCGGCGTGCTAGGCCGCTACACAACGGGGGCCCTAGCGATCCTTGCATCGTCGCATCCGGGAGCGACCCGAAGGCGACGGAGAGAAAGGATCTGTACCCCCGACCGGATTCGAACCGGCGCTACCGCCTTGAGAGGGCGGCGTGCTAGGCCGCTACACAACGGGGGCTTGCACTGCGCGATCAAGAGACCTTGAGAAGATCTCTTGCTGGGCTACCAGGACTCGAACCTAGACTAACTGAACCAGAATCAGTCGTGCTGCCAATTACACCATAGCCCACCAGAACTCAACTCCCTGCGGGAGTCCTGTTCGGCTTGCGCTTCCCGGCCCGGCCTTTCGGCCCGCCCGGGCGGCGCAGAAAGAACATTACCCGAAGGTGGACGACGCTCCAAAACCGATAAGGCCGCGCACCAGCGCGGGCAGCTCGGCCAGCCCCCCGATCCGCGTCACACCGTCCGGCACCTCGCCCCGCTCCCCGGCCCGGTCCACCCACACCGCGCCCAGCCCGGCGTCCCGCGCGCCGATGGCGTCCACGTCCAGCCTGTCCCCGACGTAGACGACCCGCTCCGGCGCCAGCCCCAGCGCATCACAGGCCGCCCGGAACGCCCCGGCCGCCGGCTTCGCGTACCCCACCTCGTCGGCGCACAGCACCACCTCGAAGTGATCGCGTATGCCCAGTGCCCGAAGCTTGCGGTCCTGATTGGCGACGGAGGAGTTCGACAGCACGCCCTGCCGGGCCAGCGGGGCGAGCGCTTCGAGGGCCTGGACGGAGTCCGGGAAGAGGGTCCAGGCCGCCTCGTAGAGCGCGACGTACCGCCCGAACCAGGCATCGGCCTCGTCATCACTCAGCGGCTTCCCGAGGAAGGACCGAGCCCGCTCCCTGCGGTGCTCCAGAAACCCCACCTCCCCCGCGAGGAAGCGGGCGAAGGCGACCTCCATGCACTCCCGCCACCGCCCGAGCGCGCACTCCGCGTCGGCGTACGCCCCGAGCAGCCCCTCGGCCTCGATGTGCCGCAGCGCCCCCGCGCGGTCGGATCCCGTGTAGTCGAAGAGGGTGTCGTCCACGTCCCAGAGAACGGCATCGATGGTCATGGAATCGACCGTACCGGGGTGGGTGGCGCGAGATCCGGGGTTTTGGCCTGCGCACGTCAATGGCATGGCATCCTGTCACCTTGCCGGGGTGCCGTCCGCGCTCCGCCGCGCTTCAACGGGGAGTGATCGACATGAAACGTGCTGCTGTGGTGGGCCTGGCCGTGGCCGGCCTGAGCTTCGGAAGCCTGGTGACCGCCGCACCGGCCTCCGCGAACGGAACGGCCCCCGCCTGCGTCAAGCGCAACGTCTTCACCGTGGTGGGCCGCTACTGGGAAGCCCGCGTAGAGAACACCTGCGGCCGCACGATGCGCGTCCGCGTGGTCGGCTCGTTCGGCCCCTTCGACTGCCACACGCTGAAGCACGGCGCGAGCTACCGGCACCACAGCGACTGGGGCAAGTACAAGCGCGTCGAGGTGTGCTGAGGCGCGGGGGCGCGCGGGCGCGCCGGGGGCGGCGTGGGGGTCCGGGGCCGGTGGTCGGCTTGCCGGGCCCCGAGCGGGCTCAGCGGTTACGTACGGGCGGGCGCGCCCCATGCCCTTTGATCGCGACCAGGAACGCGGCGAGGCCGTCGCGGGTGACCGGGAGGACCGTCTCCGGAGCGTCGCTCTCGCGGAGGCGAAGGGTGCCGTCGGGGGCGGCGGCGACATTCAGGCAGTTCACGCCCTCGTTACTGTACGAGGACTTCTGCCAGGTCATGCTGCGCCTCGCCTCCCCTTGATCACGGCCACGAGTCCGGCCAGGCCCTCACGGGTGGTCGACAGGATCACCTCCGGATCATCGCTCTCCCGGAGGCGTACGGTGCCGTCGGGCGCGGCGGCGACGTTCACGCAATTCACCGCCGCGTTGCTGTACGAGGACTTCTGCCAGGTCAGGCGGGACATGCTGGGCCCTACTCCTTCACGACTTGTTCACCATCGTCCTTGACTGCTGCCAAGAACGCAGCCAAACCGCCGCGGGCGATCGACAAGATCACCTCCGGATCGTCGCTCTCTCGTATTCGCAGACTGCCGTCGGGGGAGGTCGCAACGTGCAGACAGTTCGCCCCTGCGTTGCTGTAGGAAGACTTCTGCCACCGATAGGCGTACATCGTCAGGCCACTCACAGACTTTTGGCGATCTTGTGGATGAATGCGCTGCTTTCGGCTGGGCTGAGGGCGCAGCGCTCCATGCGGTCCAGCACCGTCCGGTACCGAGCGAGCTGTGCCTCCGCAAAGAGAAGCTCGCAACCGTGATCGGAGTCCAGCAGCACCGTGTCGAGCTGCGGCGTTGGCCCGCAGGCATAGGTGATCGGCTGGCCGGCCGCCGGGAATCCTGCGCGCTCGAAGGGAATCGCCAGAACGTTCACGTGTTCTTGCTCCCCCATCTCGATCAGGTGATGCAACTGGGCCCGCACGACATCTGCGCCACCCACTCCCATACGCAGCACGGCCTCGTGGATGATCGCCGTATAGGGCAAGGGCGAGCTCCCGCCCAGGACGCCTTGGCGCCTGATGCGGAAAGCCACGTGGTGCTCGATCTCATACGGCCGGAGAGCGGGCACGTTCTGGCCGTACGACGCGCGAGCGTGCTCCGCCGTCTGCAAGAGGCCCGGCATGGCCACCAGGACAGCGACCCGCAACGCCCTGGCGTCATGTTCCAGCTCCGCCACCTCGACAAGTGACACGGGCAGCAACTCCCGGTACTCGTCCCACCAGCCACGCCCCCGCCGCCCCGTCATGCTCCCCAGAGCTTCGACCAGCGCGGCATCGTCACACGCATAGCAGCGGGCCATGGCCCGTACCCGGTCTGCGCTCACCCCGTAACGCCCGGCCTCGATCATGCTCATGCGGGCCTGCTGGATGCCGACCCTGGCCGCCGCCTCTGTCGATGTCAGCCCGGCCTGTTCCCGCAGTTTGCGCAGCTCGGCGCCCAAGCGGCGCTGCCGCAATGTTGGCGGCGTGGCTGCCATCAAAGCCACCCCTCTCAGTGGACGCGCGTGCAAGGCGTACCTCACACCAGTGAATAAGCGAGGACTATCAGCGATTCAGGGATAGAACTATCACGGGGTGGCTAGCGTTGAGTCGTCAACTCCTCACGCTGATGGGAGACTTCATGACCACCGTATCCCCACCCCCACCCCTCCCCGACCCTCCCGAAGGCTTCGCCCAAGAGATCCAGGATCTGGTCGACGCCAGCGCGCCCCGTCTCTTCGCCGTCGTCGAGGAGTATGCCGTCGGCGGGCTGCGGGACGCGCGGGTCGCTGCATGGGGGCTCGCCTATGAGGACGGGCGGGCGGATGTTGCCGCCGTGGGCTGCGGCTTTCGGATGTCGGTGACGGCGCCGGAGCGCGCGGCCCGGTTCGCCTCGTTGCGGCCGGGCGTGGTGGGGAGCGTCGTATGGCCGGGAGCCTGAGGGTGCCGGGCGGAACGGAACGATTCGATCGTCACCGGTCATGACACGTCCGTCGGGACACGGAAGCCCGGATCTCCTGGATGCGTGCCCCGCCGCCGCCTACCGTGGGTCCCGCCTTGCCTACACGTACCGGAGGTCGCCGGCCATGGACAGAGAAATCGAAGTGGATCGGACCGCCTGCGAGCGGACTCCGGACGCCATCCGCACGGCGTTGCAGCGGCGCCCGGACTGGCTGCAGTACTTCGAGCAGGACTGGCTCAGCGCGGCGGCGGATTTCGATCGTGCGGAGCTGGACCGGGTCGTCGACAAGTGGTTCCCCTTCGCGTGCGCGTGCGCGACGCCCGGCTACCTGGATCAGGTGGAGCAGATGGCCAAGCGCCTGGCGGAAGGGGACACGGAAGGCATGGTCTTCTGGGACGCCGAGGGCAACGCGTACGACGCCGAGAACCATCCCATCAACGTCGGGCCGGTGACCGCGTGACCCACCCCCGCCACATACGAAGGGGCGGCCACCGACACCCGGTGGCCGCCCCTTCGGCGTACAACGTGACAGCCGCGCGCCTACGCGCCCAGCTTCGCCAGCGCCGCGTCGATGCGCGCCAGCGTCCGTTCCTTGCCCAGGATTTCCAGGGACTCGAAGAGCGGGAGGCCGACCGTGCGGCCGGTTACGGCTACGCGGACCGGGGCCTGGGCCTTGCCGAGTTTGAGGCCGTGGGTCTCGCCTGCCGCCAGGACGGCCTGCTTGAGGGAGTCGGCGCTGGACCAGTCGGCGGCCGAGAGGTTTTCGCGGGCGGTGGTGAGGAGGGCCACCGGGTCGCCCTTCATCGCCTTGGTCCAGGACGCCTCGTCCTCGACCGGCTCCTTGCGGAAGAGGAAGTCGACGTTGGCGGTGATGTCGGAGAGGACCGTCAGGCGGGTCTGCGCGTGGGGGGCGATGGCCTGCCAGGCGGCCTCGTCGAAGTCGGCCGGGTCCCAGTTGGCGTGGGGGGCCTGGAGCCAGGGGCGGCACGCCTCGGCGAACGCCTTCGGGTCGAGGCGGCGGATGTGGTCGGCGTTGATCGCCTCGGCCTTCTTCAGGTCGAAGCGGGCCGGGTTGGCGTTGACGTCGGCGATGTCGAAGGCCGCGACCATCTCGTCGATGGAGAAGACGTCCTGGTCGGCGGAGAAGGACCAGCCGAGGAGGGAGAGGTAGTTCAGGAGGCCCTCGGGGAGGAAACCGCGCTCGCGGTAGAGGTTGAGGGACGCCTGCGGGTCGCGCTTGGAGAGCTTCTTGTTGCCCTCGCCCATGACGTACGGGAGGTGGCCGAAGAGGGGGATCGACTTGGCGATGCCCAGGTCGATCAAAGCCTTGTACAGGGCCACCTGGCGGGGGGTGGAGGAGAGCAGGTCCTCGCCGCGCAGGACGTGGGTGATCTCCATCAGGGCGTCGTCGACCGGGTTGACGAGCGTGTAGAGGGGGGCACCGTTGGCGCGGAGGATGCCGTAGTCGGGCACGTTCTCCGGGGTGAAGGTCAGCTCGCCGCGGACCAGGTCGGTGAAGGTGATCGGCTCGTCCGGCATCCGGAAGCGGACGATCGGCTCGCGGCCCTCGGCCTCGTACGCGGTGATCTCGTCGGCGGTCAGGGCGCGGCACTTGCCGTCGTACCCGGAGGGCTTGCCGGCGGCGCGGGCGGCCTCGCGGCGGGCGTCCAGCTCCTCGGTGGAGCAGTAGCACTTGTACGCGTGGCCGGCGTCGAGCAGCTTCTGCGCGACGTCCTTGTAGAGGTCCATGCGCTGGGACTGCCGGTACGGCGCGTGGGGGCCGCCGATCTCGGGGCCCTCGTCCCAGTCCAGGCCCAGCCAGCGCATCGAGTCGAGCAGCTGGTTGTAGGACTCCTCGGAGTCGCGGGCCGCGTCGGTGTCCTCGATGCGGAAGACCATGGTGCCCTGGGTGTGCCGGGCGAAGGCCCAGTTGAACAGGGCGGTGCGGACCAGGCCCACGTGGGGGTTGCCGGTCGGGGAGGGACAGAAACGGACGCGGACGGGGGTCGCGTTAGCCACGCTTGATCACCTTGTTGGTGAGAGTGCCGATGCCTTCGATGTGGACGGCGACCTCGTCGCCGTCCTGGAGGGGGCCGACCCCGGCCGGGGTGCCCGTGAGGACGACGTCGCCGGGGAGCAGCGTCATCGCCTCGGTGATGTGCACGATCAGGTCCTCGACGGAGCGCACCATCTCGCTGGTGCGGCCGAGCTGGCGCTGTTCGCCGTTGACGGTGCACATGATCGTCAGGTCGCCCGGGTCCAGCTCCGTCTCGACCCAGGGGCCGAGCGGGCAGGAGGTGTCGAAGCCCTTGGCCCGCGCCCACTGGGACTCGCGCTGCTGTACGTCGCGCGCGGTGATGTCGTTGGCGCAGGTGTAGCCGAGGATGACGTCCTTGACGCGCTCGCGCGGGACCTCGCGGCACATCCGGCCGATGACGACGGCGAGCTCCGCCTCGTGGTGGACCTCCTGGGAGAAGGAGGGGTACTGCACCGGGTCGCCGGGGCCGATCACCGAGGTGGAGGGCTTGAAGAAGGTGACCGGCACATCCGGGACCTCGTGGCCCAGCTCGCGTGCGTGTTCGGCGTAGTTGCGGCCGACCGCGACGACCTTGTTGGGCAGGACCGGGGGCAGCAGGCGGACCTTGTCCAAGGGGACCTTGTGGCCCGAGCGCTCGAATTCCGCGAAAGGGTGTCCCTTGATGACGTCGATCTCGTCGCCGTCGAGGACGCCGAAGCCGACGTTGCCGTCGATGGAGAATCTGGCGATGCGCACGGGTTGCCGCTGCCCCTCATTGATCACTGGCCGGAGTTGACACTCCAGGCTATCGCGGGGGCGCGGCCGGCCCGCGTCCCCTTTGTTATACGGCCGCGTCCACGGTCTCGTCCGGCGCGGCGGCCTGCGCGGGCACGGTGTGCGGCGCGGGGGCGACCTTCAGGACGGTGCGGCGCGGGTTGGCGGTCTGCGTGGGCAGTTCGACGGCGTGCTCCGGCACCTCGGCCGTGGCGCTCCGCAGCTCGTCGGCATCCTTGAGATGCGCGAGGGTGGTGCGCCGCGGGTTGGCTATGTTGCGGAACATCATCGTGGTCTTCACTGCTCGGGCCTCGCGTAGGGACGTCGGGAAACAGGGCCGCCCGGGAAAGTTCCGGGATTGCGGCCTTGTCATTTCGGGCAACTGTGTAAAGCGTCAGGCTATGCGCGCTATTCCCCGCGGCGCTTCGGGAAAGTCGACCGGGCGCCTGTGAGTTTGCTCACGAAGTGTGTGACAAATGCCGCATTTCCCATGATCAACAACCACGGGCGAAACGGACATTGCTGGATTGAAGCCCATGTTCCGCTCCCGATCACCGCACCTGGGACAGGGGACACGCGTGAGCGACTCGCGGGCATAAGTCCGTTATCGGCCGCGCCACTCTCTACGTGCGGTGACGCGTCCCGTACATTGCGTCACGCATGTCCCATAGGGCCGCACCGCCCTTGTTGGAGATCCGGCACTGTGCTGGAATTCCACGGACCGCCGCAGGTATCCGCCGGACGGCGCGCAGGGGGCGCAGCGAAGCGCCGCGCGGTGGTGCCGCTCTCTCGGCCAGAGGGGGCAGCTCGCCGGTCACTCACGACCGCCAAACGGGGGCCCCGGCCCCTACGACTCGACAACCGTCCCGCCGTTGACGCGGAGGGACGCCTGGTCCAGAGGTTGCGACGCTAGTGCAGGGACGTTTCAAGAGGGATGGGTCTCCCCAGGCCCGCCAGGGCCAAGGGGAAGCTGCGGCGGACCCGGAGCTGCGCGGCAAAAGCGACCGCGCCTCCTCGCCCCAGCATGGCCCGGGCACCGGCCCGGCGGCCGGCGGCGACTCCGCCGACGGCGCCGCGCCCAAGCCGGCCAAGGACGCCAAGGAGCCGAGCGGCCCCGGGGCGCGCATCGCCATGCGCAACTGGCGCATCAGCACCCGCCTGGTCTCCCTGCTGGCGCTCCCCGTCATCGCCGCGACCACGCTGGGCGGCATGCGCATCAACACGTCGCTGGAGAACATCGACCAGCTCGACAAGATGCAGCTGCTCACCGAGATGACGCGGCAGGCCACCGAGCTGGCCGACGCGCTCCAGGTCGAGCGGGACAAGTCGGCCGGTCCGATCGTGGGCAGCGGCAACGTCAAGGACGACGCCAACGTCGTCGCGCCGCGCGAGGCCACCGACCGCGCGAAGCTGGCGTTCAACAAGGCCACCGGCAGCGTCCAGCGCGACGACCCGGCGATGGCCGGTGTGCAGGCGACCCTGCTGGACATCGGGCGTCAGCTCAACACGCTCAACGAGATCCGCAACAACGCGTACAAGGACGCCGACAACTCGGCCCGTACGGTCAGCAGCTACAACCAGCTGATCACCTCGTTGCTCGCGCTGTCCCAGGACATGGCGCAGGCGACCAGCAACCCCGAGATGATCCGCTCGACCCGTGCGCTGGCGGCGTTCTCCTCCGCCAAGGAGTACGCGTCGATGCAGCGCGCGATCGTCAGCGCCGGTCTCGCGCACAAGGGCGGCGCGCAGCTGTCCCCCAACGACCGGCTGGCCGGCCGTACCGCCGAGGACAACGAGAAGGCGGCCCGCGACCGCTTCTCCCAGATCTCCGAGGGCGCCAGCGACCTCACCAAGGGCCTGGACGGCAACAACGACGACATCAAGGCGGCCGTCGCCTTCGCGCACCGGGCGTTTACCAACGACAACGGCATCCAGAGCGAGGACTACAAGTACCTCGACTGGTACGACACCGACACCGTCAAGATCGAAGAGATGTCGAAGATCGAGAGCTCGCTGCTCTCGCAGATGGAGCAGACATCCCGCGAGCTGCGCAACGACGCGACGCGCGAAGCGATCATCAACGGTGCGCTGATCCTGCTGGTCCTCGGCATCTCGCTGGTCGGCGCGTTCGTCGTGTCCCGGTCCATGGTGCGCTCGCTGCGCCGCCTCCAGGACACCGCCCAGAAGGTCTCCCAGGAGCGCCTGCCCGAGCTGGTCAAGCAGCTGTCCGAGCCGGACCCGCAGGACGTGGACACCTCCGTGGAGTCGGTCGGTGTGCACAGCCGCGACGAGATCGGCAAGGTGGCCGCGGCGTTCGACGACGTGCACCGCGAAGCCGTCCGGCTGGCGTCCGAGCAGGCGCTGCTGCGGGGCAACGTCAACGCGATGTTCACCAACCTCTTGCGCCGCAGCCAGGGCCTGATCCAGCGCCAGCTGTCGCTGATCTCCGAACTGGAGTCCCGCGAGGCCGACCCGGACCAGCTGTCCTCGCTGTTCAAGCTGGACCACCTCGCGACCCGTATGCGCCGTAACGGCGAGAACCTCCTCGTCCTCGCGGGCGAGGAGCCGGGCCGCCGCTGGACGCGCCCGGTCCCGCTGGTCGACGTGCTGCGCGCCGCCGCCTCCGAGGTGGAGCAGTACGAGCGCATCGAACTGAGCGCGGTCCCGCAGACCGAGGTCGCCGGCCGGGTCGTCAACGACCTCGTCCACCTCCTCGCCGAGCTGCTGGAGAACGCCACCTCCTTCTCCTCGCCGCAGACCAAGGTCAAGGTGACCGGTCACGCGCTGCCCGACGGCCGCGTCCTGGTCGAGATCCACGACACCGGCATCGGCCTGTCGCCCGAGGACCTGTCCGCGATCAACGAGCGGCTGGCCAGCCCGCCGACGGTGGACGTCTCGGTCTCCCGCCGCATGGGTCTGTTCGTGGTCGGCCGCCTGTCGCTGCGGCACGGCATCCGCATCCAGCTGCGGCCGTCCGACTCGGGCGGTACGACGGCGCTGGTCATGCTGCCGGTCGATGTCGCCCAGGGCGGCAAGAAGCCGCAGCCGGGCAAGGGCGTTCCGGGCGCCGGGCACGGCGAGGGCAAGCCCAGCACCCCGAACGCCTCCGCCAACCGCCTCGCCGGCCTCCAGCCGCGCGGCCAGGTCGGCGCGGGCGGCGCGCGTCCGGCGCTGCCGGGCCGCGGCGGTCCGGGCGGCCCCGGTGGCCAGGGCGGTCCGGGTGCCGGCGCGTTCGGCGCCCCGGGCGGCCGTACGGGCAACAACGCGCCCGCCGGCCCCGCGAAGAGCGGCGCGGGTCAGCTGAGCGACGGACGTCCGGCGCTGCCGACCCGTGGCGCGCCGGCCGGCGCGAACGCGGGCGCGGGTGCCGGTGACACCTCCCAGATGCCGGCGGTTGCGCCGCCCACCGGCGCGCCCCGCCAGGACGAGCGCCCGCAGCTGCCGCAGCGCGGTGCCGCCGCGGAGCTGACCGGCGGTGCCGACACCGCCGGTGGCGCCCCGCAGCCCGGCACCACGAGCTGGGGCGCCCGCCGCGAGCGCGGTGCCGCGGACGACTGGCCGATGGCGCCCCGCCAGGAGCAGGACCGGCCGCGGGGCCACGAGGAGCCGGAGACCGGCGCCTTCGCCCGTCCGGCGGCCGGCGGCCCCGGCGACACGGCCGAGTTCGCCCGTCCCGACTTCGACGCCCCGGCGCCCACTGCCGACGGCACGCAGGGCCGCGGCCCGGGTGACACCGGCGAGTTCGCACGGCCGGACGCCTTCGGTGCCGGCGCGCCGCAGCACGGCGAGCAGACCACCGGTGAGTACGCACTCCCCGCCGACCTGCGGAGCGAGTCCCCGCAGGGTCCCGGCGACACCGGGCAGTTCGCCCGCCCGGAGGCCGGGTTCGGCGACCGCTCGTACGAGAACAACGGGTACGACGCCAGCGCGGGCAGCGCCTTCGGCGGCGCGCCGCAGCAGCAGGGTGCCGGGACCACCGGCGAGTTCGCCCTGCCCGCCGACCTGCAGAGCGGGTCGCCGCAGGGCACCGGCGAGTTCGCGATGCCGTCCCAGGAGCGGGAGCGTCCGGCCGACGGCTCCGGCGACCTGCTCGGCGGCGGTTCGCCGGCCGGTCCGGGCGACGGCCGTACGCCGATCTTCGACACCATCGAGTCGAACTGGTTCAGCCACCCGGCGTCCGGCGCCTCCGTGCCGCAGCAGGCCGCCGACGAGCCGGCGGCCCCGTCGGCGGAGCGCTCCGAGGCGCCGCCGCTGCCGCGCCGCGAGCCGGGCGCCGCGACCGGTGCCGCGTCCGGCGGTACGTCCGGCGCGGGCCTGAGCCTGAACGGGGCCGGCGCCGACGACCGCGGCCAGTGGCGCGCCTCGCCCAACGACGAGCGCTGGCGGCAGGCGGAGCAGATCCGCCAGCCCGCCGCGGGCGGCGTCACCACCTCCGGGCTGCCCCGCCGCGTACCGCGCGCCAATCTGGTCGCCGGCACCGCGCAGCAGCAGTCGAACCAGACCGGTCCGCAGGTCTCGCGGGCGCCCGACGACGTACGCGGCCGTCTGACCAACCTTCGCCGGGGTATCCAGCAAGGCCGTTACCGGGCCGAGGAGAACGCCTCCACCGGCAACCACGGCATTGTCGACCCCACTCACCAGCAGGAGCGTTAGTTGAGTCCGATGAGCCAGGCGGCGCAGAATCTGAACTGGTTGATCACCAACTTCGTGGACAACACCCCCGGTGTGTCCCACACGGTGGTGGTCTCCGCGGACGGACTGCTCCTCGCCATGTCCGAGGGTTTCCCGCGCGACCGGGCCGACCAGCTGGCCGCGGTGGCGTCCGGGCTGACCTCGCTGACCTCCGGTGCGTCCCGCATCTTCGAGGGCGGCGCGGTCAACCAGACCGTGGTGGAGATGGAGCGCGGCTTCCTCTTCATCATGTCCATCTCGGACGGATCGTCGCTGGCCGTACTGGCGCACCCGGAGTGCGACATCGGCCTCGTCGGTTACGAGATGGCCCTGCTGGTCGACCGCGCGGGCACGGTGCTCCACGGTGCTCACGCCCGACCTGCGCGCCGAGCTCCAGGGCAGCCTGCTGCACTGAGTCCCGCCGAACGTCACGACCCGACCCACCGACCACCGTGCCGCACCCCCCACCGGCCCAACCCGACGACAGTCAGTTGTCCCGTCCGGAGGACCCCATGACCCCGCCACCTGCCTCGCCCGGCCCGTACGGCGCCTACAGCCAAGCGCCGTACGGGGGCGAAGGTGACCAGCCGCTGGTCCGCCCGTACGCCATGACCGGGGGACGGACCCGGCCGCGCTACCAGCTCGCCATCGAGGCGCTGGTCAGCACGACCGCCGACCCGTCCCAGCTGCCCGGCCTGCTGCCGGAGCACCAGCGCATCTGCCACCTGACCCGCGAGGTGAAGTCGGTCGCCGAGATCTCGGCGCTGCTGCACATCCCGCTGGGGGTGGCCCGGATCCTGGTCGCGGACCTGGCGGAGGCCGGCATGGTGGCGATCCACCAGCCGGGCGGCAGCACCGAGGCCGGCGGTACGCCCGACGTGACGCTGCTGGAAAGGGTGCTCAGTGGACTTCGCAAGCTCTGACGGAGCCGGACCCGCCGCCGGTCAGGGCGGCGGGTCCACCACCTCCGCGAAGATCGTGGTGGCGGGCGGCTTCGGCGTGGGCAAGACCACGTTCGTCGGGGCCGTCTCGGAGATCAACCCGCTGCGCACGGAGGCCGTGATGACCTCCGCCTCGGCGGGGATCGACGACCTGAGCCATGTCCAGGACAAGACCACGACGACCGTGGCGATGGACTTCGGCCGTATCACGCTGGACCAGGACCTGATCCTGTACCTGTTCGGCACCCCCGGCCAGGACCGCTTCTGGTTCATGTGGGACGAC
>NZ_LGCW01000292.1:0-48396 GCF_001279365.1 Streptomyces sp. NRRL F-5755
GGGGGGGCAGGCCCCCAGGCGAGGAGGGGGCCGAGCAGGCAAGACCCGCACGAACCCACCGCACAAACACCCCCAGTACCAGCACCGCACCCCTCACCATCCACACCAGCACCGCACCCCTCACCATCCACACCGCCGCCCCCACCCCCACCCACCAGAAAAGATTCACCCCATGGCTATCTGGATCGACATCGCAGGGCTACCCCCCGAGCGTTTGATATTCAGTCCCTCGCCGCTCGCCGAGTTGGGGTCTGCCCTGCACGCGCTTGCCGAGCCCGGGCACCATCCGGGGCTGCACGGCTGGACGACCTCGACGGCAAGCGCGCTCAAGGCCGATCTGGCGGATCGGCTGCATGAGGCGGACTTTCTGTGGGGGCCTACGTTTTCGGACGTGACGATGGCGTTCGCCGCGGTCGCGGAGGCGGCCGGGCAGCCCGGCACGACGCTGGCCGAGGATCTGGATCTGCTCGACCGGCTCGACGACGAGCTCTACGTGGACGCCGCGCTGGAGATCACCTGCTCCAGCGCCTACAGCCGCGGCGGGCCGTCGCCGCTGGTGAACGCGGAGAGCCGTCGGGCGGCGCTGGAGCGGGCCGCCGCGCGCGGTCCCCGGCAGTCCGAGTTCGCGCGGCGGCTGCTCGCCGATCCGCCTGCCGTACGAGCTTGGGTCCGCCGGCTGTTCGAGGACTGTGACCAGGCGTTCTTCTCGGACGTCTGGCAGCGGGTGCGGTTCCAGCTCGCCGCGGACGCGCGCCACAAGGCCGAGGTGTTGCGCCGTAAGGGCCTGGCCGAGGCGATGGCCGAGGTGTCACCTGCGGTATCGCTGGACGAGGAGCGTTCGCGCATCGTCGTCGACAAGCTCAGCCACGGCCACAGCACGGCCACCGATCCGGCTGTCGGCGCGGGCGTCACCTTCGTGCCGTCCTCGTTCGGCTGGCCGCACCTGATGGTGCTGCATGCGCCGGGCTGGCGGCCGGTGATCCACTACCCGGTCGCGGCGCCGGAGCTGGCCGGTCCCGCCTCGGTCGCCCTGCTCGAATCGCGGCTCGACGCGCTCGCCCACCCGATGCGCCTGCGGATGTGCCGCAACCTGGCCCGTACGGCCTACACGACCGGCGAACTCGCCGCCGTGCACGAGATATCCGCGCCGGAGGTGTCGCGGCACCTCGCCGTCCTCAGGAAGGCCGGGCTGCTCCAGACGCGCCGCCGTGGCCGGTACGTACAGCACCAGCTGGACGTGCAGGTGGTGGCGCGTCTGGGCAGTGACTTCCTGGAGGGCGTGCTGCGCTGAGGAAGCGCCTGTTCCACGGCCGCCCCCTCAGTCCTCCTGAAGGAATTTCTTGGCGAGCGCGTCACCACGGGACACAGCCTCGCTGTGGCTCTCGATGGGAGACGCCTTGGAGTTCTTGAACAGGATGTACGTGACGCCGGACTCGGCGCCGCCGGTGGCCGGGTCGGGGTCGATGCCGAGGCCCTTGGCCGCCGCGTACGACGCCTCGCCGATGATCTTTTCGGGGCCGGTGTCGCCGACGACCGCGTACTCGACCTTGTTGTTGTAGATGATGGCGACCACGCCGCCGCCCTTGATGCCCGCCGACTCGTAGTTCCAGATGCCGCTGACTGACGGGACGACGACGTACGGCAGTTTCTCGGCGTTCAGCGGTTTGCCGTCGGACTGGTGGAAGCGGGTGTCCGCCTGGAACCAGGGGTCGGTGTTCTTGTTGCACTTGGCGGTGACCTGGCCGTCGCAGTCGATGTCCATGTCCGCCTTCCAGAACACGGCGTTCTTCTTGCCGCAGACCGGGACCGTGGCCGATGTCTCCTCGTCGGTGCGGTACTTGCCGCTGGATATCTGCGAACAGTTCTTGACCTTGGCGAGCAGGTCGGCGGCGCTCACCGACCCCTCGGACACGCCCGGCCGGCTCGCGGCGGCGGGAGCGGCGGAGGGCTGGGCGGTGGCGGGCAGTGCCGCGGCGGCGAGCAGCGCGGTTCCGGCGGCGGTGGCGAGGGCGGCGGTACGTATACGCACGGGAGGACCCCTCTGTTAGGAAAGTTTCCTTACGGAGCCCGCCCAATCTCCTCCCCTCCCCCACCCCCGTCAACCCCGCGCCATCTCTCGACTCACCCCCAACGGCCCCCACACCGCTGCCCGTTCACCTCACCAACACCAACCGGGCCACCACCCCCGCCCCCCTCGAACCACCTCAGCCTCAAATCGCCTCAGCCTCAACAACCGAAGTCAGCGCCGGAGTAGGCACAACCCGGACCATCCGAAACCCCGCCCCCTCCAGCAACACCTCGAACTCCGCAGCCGTACGCTCCCGCCCCTGAAGCATCATGAGCATCACCACATCCAGCGCGAAGGCCGGATGCGGCGTGCCGTCGGCGGGCAGCACCGCGTCGATCACAAGCAGCCGGGTGCCCGGGGTCATGGCCCTGCGGACGGTGCCGAGGATGCGCAGGCAGTCGTCGTCGGGCCAGTCGTGCAGGATGTTCTTGAGCAGATACAGGTCGCCGCCCTCGGGTACGGCCGTGAACAGGTCCCCGCCCTCGGTACGCCAGCGGCCGGCCAACTCGGCGGTGTCGAGCAGGTGATCGGCAACCGTTCCGGGCCGGTCGAAGAGCACGCCGGTCAGGCCCGGTGAGCGGGTGAGCACTTCGCGGAGCAGGCCGCCCCGGCCACCCGCCACATCCACGACCGTCCCGCTGTCGGGGAACGGGTAGCTCCCGGCGAGCAGTTCGTTCACCCCGCCGGTGAGCGAGGTCATCCCGGTGTCGAAGAGGCGGCTCGCGTCGGGGGTTTCGGCGAGGTGGGTGAAGAACGGGACCCCGTACGCGGCGTCGAAACCGGGCTGTCCCGTACGGAGGGTGTCCGCGAGACCGTCGGCGGACCGCTGGTACATCTCGTCGGTGAACAGCAGGACACCGGCGTGCCGGGAGCCCGGTACCCCGGTACGCAGGTCCGCGCCGGCTTCCGTCAGGCCGAAGGTGCCGTCCGCGTTCTCGCTGAACAGGCCGCGTGCGGCCAGCAGTCGCAGGATGCGGCGCAGGGGGACGGTCCGGGTACCGGAACGTTCGGCCAGCTCGTCGGCGGTCCGCGCGCCGTCGGCCAGGAGGTCCGCTATGCCGTGGAGGACGACGGCGCGCAGTGCGGACGCGTAGATGTGCCCGTACATGAGGTCGTGCAGCGACGACGTGGGGAAGTGGGGGTGGGAGGCGGCCGACGGGGTGACGGGAGTTGCTGTCATGGATGAGCTCCTACCGTTGGGCGGTGTGCCGACGCCTCCCATTATCGGCGGTTTGCGCAGCTCAGGGCGGGTTTTAGCGGTTCTGCCCCGCCCCGGTACCGGAAGGACTCCGTCAGGCCCCCGCGCCGCCCCCGGCCCGTACGAGCCCCGTCTCGTACGCCAGCACCACCGCCTGTACCCGGTCGCGCAGTTCCAGCTTCGTGAGGATGCGGCCCACGTGGGTCTTGACCGTGGCCTCCGACAGCACCAGCTGGGCCGCGATCTCGCCGTTCGACAGCCCCTGCGCGACCAGCAGCAGCACCTCCCGCTCGCGTTCGGTGAGCCGCCCGAGTTCCGGGCGGGACGGCTCGGCGGCGGCCGTCGGCAGCATCGGCGTGAACCGGTCCAGCAGGCGGCGGGTGGTGGACGGCGCGACCACCGCGTCCCCGCTCTGGACGGCGCGGATCGCGGCCAGCAGCTCGTTCGGCGGCACGTCCTTCAGCATGAAGCCGCTGGCCCCCGCCTTGAGCGCGGAGAAGGCGTACTCGTCCAGGTCGAAGGTGGTCAGGATGAGCACCTTCGGCGCATCTTCCTTCTGACCGTCCGCGCAGATCCGGCGGGTGGTCTCCACCCCGTCCAGGTTCGGCATCCGGACGTCCATCAGGATCACGTCGACCTTGGTGGACCGCAGCACCTCCAGGGCCTCCACCCCGTCACCGGCCTCGGCGACGACCTCCATGTCGGGCTGTGCGGCCAGCACCATACGGAAACCGGTGCGCAAGAGCACCTGGTCGTCGACGAGCATCACGCGGACAGTCATGGCAGGAGGTCCCTTTCAACGGCGGTGCGGCAACAGGGTACGGAGATATATGCGTACGGGGGTAAGTGCGTACGGAGCGAAAGCCCTACGGGACGGCGCCCGGCAGGAGGCGGAGCGCCCGGCGGGACGACCGGCCCCCGACCACCGCCGCCCTCACCGCCCTTCCCCTCACTGCCCCGGCTCCCCCTCACTGCCCCGACTTCAACGGCAGCACCGCGCTGATCCGGAAGCCCCCGCCCGGCCGCGGCCCCGCGTCCAGGCTGCCGCCGACCATGCCGACGCGTTCGCGCATGCCGATCAGGCCGTGGCCGAGGCCGTCGGCGCCGCCGCCCGTGTACAGCTCGTGCTGGGCGCCCCGGCCGTCGTCCTCGACCAGCAGGTCCAGCTCGCCGTCCTGGTAGGAGAGGCGGACCGTGGCGCCCACGTCCGGGCCGCCGTGCTTGCGGGTGTTGGTCAGCGCTTCCTGCACGATGCGGTACGCGGTCAGCTCGACGCTGCTGGGCAGCGGGCGCGGCTCGCCCGCCACCCGGAAGTCGACCGGCAGCCCGGCCCCCCGTACCTGGTCGATCAGGTCCGCCAGCTGCTCGACGCCCGGCTGCGGTACGTACTCGCCGCTCTCGGGCTGTTCACCGGTGCGCAGCACGCCGAGCAGCCGGCGCATCTCGGCGAGCGCCTGCCGGCCGGTGCCGGAGATCGTCTCCAGCGCCTGTTTGGCCTGCTCGGGGGCGGAGTCCAGGACGTAGGCGGCGCCGTCGGCCTGGACGACCATCACGGACACGTTGTGCGCGACGACGTCGTGCAGTTCGCGGGCGATCCGGGCGCGCTCGGCGGCCACCGCGATGCGCGACTGCGTCTCGCGTTCCTTCTCCAGGCGGGCGGCCTTCTCCTCCAGCTGGGCCCAGTACGCGCGGCGGGTCCGCACGGAGTCGCCGAGCACCCACGCCAGGACGAAGGGGACGGTGAGGAAGGCGATGGCGATCAGGCCCTGCCAGAGGTTGCGGTGCGGGGCCTCGTCCCCGCCGTACCGGACGGCGGCGATGGTCGGGCCGAGCAGCGCTCCGGCGAGGGCGACGCGCGAGGCCCAGCGCCGGGTGCCGGAGGCGACCGTGTAGATGATCACCAGCATGGCGAGGTTGGACGGCCTGGGCTGTACGTCGGTCCCGACCTGGCAGAGCCCGACCACGATCGCCAGCAGCAGCATCTGTCCGGGCGCCTTGCGCCGCAGCGCCACGACGAGGCACATCGCGATGTCGACGAGGGCGTCGGCGACGGTCCTCAGGTCGCTCTGCGCATCCGCCGACGCCACCAGCGTCAGGCTGCTGACACCGAACAGCAGGACCGCCCAGAAGGTGTCCACACCGGTCGGATGCCTGCGGAAGAAGTCGTAGAGACGCTGCACGTCACCCAGCGTAGGCAGAGCGTATCGGCGGACGGGTCAACCGGACGGGCGATCCTGGGGGACGGGACTACTCCGCAAGGTGGAGACGGGCCCGGGACCGTGGTCTCCGGTCCCCGGGCACACGGCCGTTTCCGGCGCCGGTCCGCGCCCCGGGCCGGGCGGCCCCGCGTACCGTGGTGCGGTGACACACGACTGGTGCGGCTGGCGGGACGCGACGGAGCGGGCGCTGTACGGCCCCGGTGGCTTCTACACCTGCGGCGACGGGCCGGGCCCCGCCGGTCACTTCCGTACCTCCGTGCACGTATCCCCCCTGTACGCCGAGGCGCTGGCCACGCTGCTGTGCCGGGTCGACGCGGCGCTCGGCAGCCCGGCGGAACTCGCGCTGGTGGATGTGGGCGCCGGGCGTGGCGAACTGCTGACGGGCGTACTGGCGGCGCTCCCCGAACCGGTGTGCGCCCGCGTGCGCCCCTACGCCGTCGAACGCGCCCCCCGGCCCGCCGGCCTCGACGAGCGCGTCACCTGGCGCGCCGAGCTGCCCGCGCCCGGCTCCCTGACGGGCCTGCTCTTCGCCAACGAGTGGCTGGACAACGTCCCGGTCGATGTCGCCGAGACCGACGGGGACGGGGTGCCGCGGCTCGTCCTCGTCAGCGCGGACGGCACCGAACGGCTCGGCGACCCGGTCACCGGCGCCGACGCCGACTGGCTCGCCCGGTGGTGGCCCCTGCCGGACTGCGCTCCGGACCACGCCCCCGCCTCCGGGCTGCGCGCCGAGATCGGCCACCCCCGGGACACGGCCTGGTCCCGCGCCGTACACACCCTGCGCGCCGGCCTCGCCGTCACCGCCGACTACGCGCACTCCCGCGACGCCCGCCCGCCCTACGGCACGCTCACCGGCTTCCGCGAGGGCCGCGAGGTCCGCCCCGTACCGGACGGCACCTGCGACATCACCGCCCACGTCGCCCTCGACGCCTGCGCGGGCCCCGGCGCCGAACACCTCACCCAGCGGCAGGCGCTGCACGCCCTCGGCATCGACGGCCGCCGCCCGCCCCTGTCCCTCGCCTCCAGCGACCCGGCCGCCTACGTACGGGCCCTCGGCGCGGCGGGCGCGGCGGCGGAGCTGACCGACCCGGCGGGCCTGGGCTCCTTCGGCTGGCTGCTGCAACCGGTCGGCGGCAGCTGTACGGGGCTGCTCACCAGGTGACGGCCGGCGGCGGCCGGCGAGCTGCGAGACTGTTCCCATGACGGAGACCACGGTCGGCATCGGCGGCGCGGCGGAGAGCACCGACATGGTGCTGAACATCGGCCCGCAGCACCCCTCCACGCACGGCGTGCTGCGGCTGCGCCTCGTCCTGGACGGCGAGCGCATCCAGCACGCCGAGCCCGTGATCGGCTATATGCACCGCGGCGCCGAGAAGCTCTTCGAGGCGCGCGACTACCGGCAGATCATCATGCTCGCCAACCGCCACGACTGGCTGTCGGCCTTCTCCAACGAGCTGGGCGTGGTCCTCGGTGTGGAGCGGATGCTCGGCATGGAGGTCCCCGAGCGCGCCGTGTGGACCCGTACGCTCCTCGCCGAGCTGAACCGGGTCCTCAACCACCTGATGTTCCTCGGCTCCTACCCCCTGGAGCTGGGCGGCATCACGCCCGTCTTCCACGCCTTCCGCGAGCGCGAAGAGCTGCAGAACGTGATGGAGGAGATCTCCGGCGGGCGCATGCACTACATGTTCAACCGCGTCGGCGGCCTGAAGGAGGACCTGCCGGCGGGCTGGCTCGGGCGCGCCCGGCACGCCGTCTCCGAGGTCCGTTCCCGGATGGACGTCTTCGACCGGCTGGTCCTGGGCAACGACATCTTCCGGGGCCGCACCCGCGGCATCGGCGTGCTGAGCCGCGAAGCGGTGCACGGGTACGGCGTGTCGGGGCCGATCGCCCGCGCCTCCGGTGTCGACTTCGACCTGCGCCGCGACGAGCCGTACCTGGCGTACGCCGAGCTCCAGGACACGCTGAAGGTGGTCACCCGCGAGGAGGGCGACTGCCTGGCCCGCTTCGAATGCCTGCTGGAGCAGACCCACAACTCCCTCGACCTGGCCGACGCCTGCCTGGACCGGATCGCCGGCCTGCCGCCGGGGCCGATCAACCAGCGCCTGCCGAAGGTCCTCAAGGCCCCCGAGGGCGCGACCTACGCCTGGACCGAGAACCCGCTCGGCATCAACGGCTACTACCTGGTCTCCAAGGGCGAGAAGACCCCGTACCGCCTCAAGCTCCGCTCGGCGTCGTACAACAACATCCAGGCGCTGACCGAACTGCTGCCGGGCACGCTCGTCGCCGACATGGTCGCCATCCTCGGGTCGCTGTTCTTCGTGGTGGGCGACATCGACAAGTAGGCGGCGCCGGTACGCGGGCGAGCGCCGCTACCTGCGCGGCTTCGGCCCCTCCCGGTGCCACGCCGTGACGCCGAGCCTGCCGGTGCTGCCCAGGTCGACCAGTTCGCGCACCGTCTGCGGCCGGCCGCCGTCCTCGGCCGGTGTGAGCGCCAGGTACGCGCCGTTCACCGCGCCGCCCGTCACGTTCGTGACCCGGTTGCGCCACATCAGTACGGCCGTGGCGTGCTCGCCCGGCTTGAGCGTCAGCGGTTCGGGGCCGATGTCGTCCACGATGTCCGAGCCGTGCGCTACCTTCACGTCCAGCGGCTTGCGGTGCTCGTCGAGGACGCGGACGCCCGGGTAGCCGTTGATCTTGTACGGGCGGGTGCCGCAGTTGGTCAGGGTGATCCCCATCGCGCGGGTGCCCATGGCGGCGTCCACCGGCAGCCCCTTGATGACGACGCCGTCCTCGGGGCAGGCGGGCGCGGTCCTGGAGGGCTTGGCCGTGGGCTCCGGCCGCGCCTTCGGTTCGGACGCCGACGAGCAGCCGGCCGCGGCGAGCGCCGTGACGGCGAGGGCGGCAGCCAGCGCCGTCCGCGTCACCGGCCCGGCCGCTCTCCCGGTGCCTGGTCCGGCCACTGCCCACCCCCGCGTCCGCCCGGCGCCCGCGCGTCCCGTACGGCGCGCGCCGCGCCCTGATCAAGTCGGTCGCCAGCGTACCCGTATGCAAACGTCCCGCCTCGCCGTACGGCCCGCCGCTTCATGCCCCGAAGAGCTCCCGGCACTCCTGCGTCCACCCCGTCACCTCGACCGGCACCATCCGGTGCGCCTCCCACCGCTCCCGGTCCAGCCGCAGCCGCCGCAGCGTCCGCGCCTCCCCGCGCACCGCGATGACCCGCACGCCGTCCGGTACGTATCCGAGCTTGCGCGAGACGGCCAGGGACCGGGGGTTGTCCGTCATCGCGGCGGACGTCACGGCGTGCGCGCCGAGCTGTGCGAAGGCGAAGTGCAGGACGGCCGCGCGCATTTCCGTACCGATGCCCTGGTTCTGGTGGGCCAGCCCCAGCCAGGAACCGGTCTCCGCCTCCCGGGTCACGCCGAAGTCGGCGGCGGAGAGTTCCTGTATGCCCACCGGTTTGCCGTCCCGCGTCACGGCCAGGCCCAGCGCCCAGCGCTCCGGCCGCCATTGCGCGATCAAGCCGAGCTGGTGCTGGAAGGTGCTCCGCCCGCGCTCCTCCGGGGAACCATCCGTCCAGGGCACGCTGAACGGCATCTCCGCCGGATCGTGCACACCGTCCGCGGAGACCGCGGCGAGTTCGTCCAGCAAGGCGGTGTCCGGCAGGCGCAGTTCCAGGCGCGGGGTGCGGATACGGATGCCGTGCGGGGGCCAGAAGCGGAACCCGTACTCCGGCACGGGTTCTCCTTTACGTGCGTCGCCTGCCGTGTCTGCCGTGTCTGCCATGACGGAATGCTGCCGAACGTACGGCAGTCCGTCGACCGGATTACCGCGCCCTCAGCCCCTGCAGATGCCGCCGCAGCACCGCGCGCTGCGCTTCCGGAGTGACGTACTCCGGCTCCAGCATCGCCCGCAGGTTGAGCCCGTCCAGCAGGGCGGACAGCCGCAGGCACTCCAGGTCCACGTCCAGGTCGGCGGGCAGGGCGCCGGATTCCTGCGCGCCGCGCAGCACCCGCGCCAGCAGGTCCCGCAGGCCGGCCTCCATCTCCACCGCGCACGCCCGCAGTTCCGGGCGGATACGGGCCGCCCCGCAGAACGCCATCCACAGGACCGCCTCCTGCCGCCGCTCCTCGTCCAGCGCCAGGAACTCCCCGATCAGCTCCTCGACCCGCGCCGGGCGTTCGTCGCGCGCCGCCGGGTCGAGGAGGCGGTCCACGTGGGTGCGCACGCGCCCGTCGATACGCGCGCTCAGCTCGCGCATCGTGAACAGCAGCAGCTCGTCGTGGTCGCGGAAGTAGTGCCGCACCGATCCGATGGCGAGCCCGGCCTCTTCGGCGACGTTGCGCAGCGAGGCGCCTTCCACCCCCTCCCGGCCGATCACGCGCAGCACGGCGTCGGCGACGGCCCGGCGGCGGGCCCCGGGATCAACGATCTTGGGCATGGTGGCCATTGTGGCACGGCCGCGCTAAATTGTTTTTAGCTCGGTCGAGCTAAAAACATTCGGGGCTGCCCTACGCGCCCACCAGCACACACTCTCGGGGGAACAGTGAACGGCTGGCTGCTCGCGACGCTCATCGCCGCGATCCTCGTCCTCGTGATCGTCAGGCGGCTGAAGGGTGAGCCGGTCCATGTGCGCGAGCTCTTCGCGGGCCCGGCCGTCCTCACGGCGCTCGGCATCGCCTTCATCGCCAAGGCCGACAACGTGACCGGGACCGACCTCGCCTGGGTGATCCCCGGCGCCTTCCTCGGACTCGCGCTCGGCGCCGTACGCGGCTGCCTGGTCCACCTCGGCGAGCGGGACGGCGCCCTGTGGCAGCGCTACACCGGCCGCACATTCGCCGTCGTCATCGCGTCGCTGCTGGTCTCCGCCGGTTACGGCATCCTCGCCGAGCACATGGGTATGCACCCGTACGCCCGCCCCACCCAACTCACCATCGGCGTCAGCTTCCTGGGCGAGTCGCTGCTGATCTACTTCCGCGCACGCAGGACGGGCACGCCGTTCGCCCCCGAGTCGGGCCGGAGCCCCCTCGATTCCCTGATCCGCCGCCTCCGGTGAGTCATGCGGCCGCGAGCAGGGCGGTCGCCACCGCCTTGGCGCGGAGGGCGGGGGCCGCCGAGCGCTCGCGCAGGGCGGTGACCTGGGCGCCGTCGATCAGCAGGACGAGCTGTTCGGCGAGTTCGCGGGTGCCGCGGGTGTAGCCGGCGCCGGTGAGCAGTTCGGCGACGTACGAGGTCAGGGTGGCCTTGTGGGCGGCGGCGGCGCGGTGCGCGGCGCTGGCCGGGTCCGCGATCTCGACCATGGTGTTGATGGCGGCGCAGCCACGGTAGTCGTCGGATGCGAAGCGCGCGGCGAGGGCGTCGAAGAGGGCGAGCGGCGTGCCGCCACGCTCGGCCACCGCGGCGTGCAGCCAGTCGAACCAGCGCCGGCCATATCCGTCGATCATGGCCACGACCAGGTCGTCCTTGCTCGCGAAGTGGCGGTAGAACGAGGCCCGCCCCACCCCGGAGGTGGCGAGCAGCCGCTCGACGCCGACGGCACGGATGCCCTCGGCGTAGAAGAGGTCCTCGGCTGCCCTGACGAGCCGTTCCCTGGCGTTGGTCGGCATGCGGCCACGATAACCAACCTTGACCTCAGATGGAACCGATCGGTACCGTCTCGCCATCCCAGCAGACGGTACTGATCGGTACCATTTCCTGAGCCGGAGGCCGCATGCCCCGCAACAGCGCGTCCCATCCACCGCCGTGCGCGCCCAGCACGCCCGGCACTCCCACCGCACCGACCTCATCGGCCGCCTCCGCCTCCGCCGCCTCCGGAAGCTGGCGCTTCCACGGGGCGGTGCTCGCCCTCGGTACGTTCGTCGTCGGCACCGACGCCTTCGTGATCGCCGGCGTCCTCCCCGACATCGCCGCCGACCTGCACATCGGCCTCGGCGCCGCGGGTCAGCTCGTCACCACGTTCGCCATCGGCTACGCGCTGCTCTCGCCCCTCCTGGCGGCGCTCACCGCGGGCTGGTCACGGCGCACGGTGCTGATCACCGCGCTGCTCGTCTTCGCACTCGGCAACGCGGCCACCGCCCTGGCTCCGACCTACCCGCTGGCCCTCGCCGCCCGCGTCGTCGCGGCGGCCGGCGCCGCGCTCTACACCCCGAACGCCTCGGCCACCGCCGCCGCCCTCGCGGGCGAGACGGCACGCGGGCGTGCCTTCGCCCTGGTGAACACCGGGCTGACCTCCGCGCTGGTCCTCGGCGCGCCGCTCGGTACCGCCGTCGGCGGCGCGTACGGCTGGCGCACCACGATGTGGCTGGTCACCGTCCTGCCCCTGCTCGTCGTACCGCTGCTCGCCGCCCGCCTGCCGCGCGTACGCATCGACACCCCGCGCGGCCTGCGCCGCCGCCTCGCCCCACTGGCGGACCGCCGTGTCCTGTACGCGCTGGCCGTCACCGTCGTCGTGTTCGTCGGGATCTACATTCCGTTCGAATACATCAGCGCCGTCTACGCGCCCGTGCTCGGCCACGGCGCGGGCGGCGGCGGTACGGACAGCACCCTCGCGGCGGTCCTGCTGCTGATCTTCGGCGTCACCGGTACGGCGGGGAACCTCGTCGCCGGGCACCTGGCCGACCGCTTCGGCCCGCGGCGGGTGATCCTGGGCGCCGCGCTCGCGCTCACCGTCGTCTTCGCGCTCGTACCGCTGAGCAGGGAGTGGCTGCCCGCCGCGCTGGTCGCGGTGGCGGTGTCCGGGTGGGTGTCGTTCTCGGTGACCACACCCCAGCAGCACCGGATCGCCGCGCTCGCCCCCCAGGCCCAGGCCGTGGTCGTCTCCCTCAACGCGGCCGCCATCCACCTCGCCGTATCCCTGGCGGGCGGTCTGGGCGGCATCGGCGTGGAGACGGTGGGGGCGGCCCGCCTGCCGTGGCTGGCCGCCGGGTTCACGCTGGTCGCGGCCGTGCTGACGGCGGCCGGACGCCGCCGTGAGTGACAGCAGTCGGCCGCCGTCATGAGTGACGGCGGCCGGATGCGGAGCGCTGTTTGCGGCTCGTGCAGCGGGGCGGGCTCCTCGGAAGGCGCGGAAGCGATCAGGAGGAGACCGCGCTGCGCAGCTCCACCAGGTCGATCTGCTCGGTCTCGTCGTGCGCGGTCAGGTCGATGATCTCGCCGTCGCCTTTGCCGGAGTCCTCGGCTTCGGACGCTTCCTCGGCCGCTCCCTCGGTCGTGCCGCCGTCCGACGCCTCGGCCGCGTCAGCCACCGCAGCCGTCTTCGTCTCGGCCGCCTCCGCCGCCTCGTCCCCGGCCTCGCCGGGCTTCGAGCCGGTCGCGGGCTTCGAGCCGCCGTTCCCGGACTTCTGGCCACTCCCGGACTGCACCTCGTCCGTCGTACGGGCCCGGCCGCGCGCCGACTGTTCGGCGACCGCCTCGTCCCCGACCACGTCGGCGAGGTCCTCCTCCAGCTGGCGGGCGGGCTTCGCGCGGCGCGGTACGGCCGACGGCACGCCCGTGCCCGGGCCGGTCGGCGCCGTCCCGTTCCGTACGGCGCCGGTGCCCGTGGCCGTACCGAAGAAGTCGAAACCGCCCTGTACCCGGGAAGCGGGCAGCCGCGGCACCTTTACGGGCGGGACGACGGCCGCGGCGGCCGGTACGGGACGCAGCTTCGGCGCCGGCCGCGCGGTCTGCCGCCCGGCGTCCCGGGCGTCGGCGCCGGCGGGGCTCCGGTCACCGGCGGGGGCGTCGCTTCCGGAGACGGCGTTCGAGTCCTCACCGGCGGCGGCCACGGCATCACCCGGCCGCGAACCGTCGGATTCCGTACCGGCCTGCTCCGTACCGGTCTGCTGCGAACCGTCAGGCTCCGAACCGGTCGGCTGAGGATCGGCGGCCGTACGGGGGCGGCCCTGCTCGGCCGAAGGCTCCGTGGCCGCCACGGGATTCCCCTGGCCGTCCTCACCGTCCTGGGCCGGTACGTGTCCGGCCGGTCCGTGCTCGGCCTGGCGGGCCGCGTTGCGCGACAGGTGCCGCAGCGCTTCCGCCGCCCGGTGGTACATCACCGCGGTGAGCGTGCCCGGCACGCCGTCCGGGCCGTCCCCGGCCGTCAGCTCCCCGGCAGGCGTGCCGGCCTCGATGGCGAGCAGCCGGCGGCCTTCCAGCGCGCTGGCGCGCTCGGTCTCGGCGGTGGCGTAGCGGCGCAGCAGCTCGGCGTGCTCGCTGCGCAGCCGGGCCAGCTCGGCCCGCTTGGCCCGCAGCTTGGTGTCCAGCCTGCCGCGTATCTCGCGGGACTCCTCCAGGTCCGTTTCGAGCTCGGCTATCCGCTCGTCGGTCTTCCACTCGTCCCGCACCCGGGCGGTCTTCAGCTCGGCGACGCTCTTGCCGGCCGTACGGTCCCATGCGCGCAGCAGGACGGAACCGGTGACCGCGGCGGCCGCCGCGCCCGTGGCGAGCGCGCCCTGTACCAGGTCATCACCGACGAACCAGACGCCCGAGGCGCAGGCTAGGGACACACCGGCGACCGTCACAGGGGGAAGAAGCCGGTGCAGGGGTGGCGAATGGCGGTGGCGTCCTCGTGGCATGGCCTGAAACTTACCGTGCGTGCGGGACTTATGGGGCCCCGCCCGCCGCTTCGTTTCATGGTGGTTACTTCTTTGCCAGTCCCTTCGACTCCAGATATGCGCGCGCGACATCCGCCGGCTTCTGCCGTTCCGCGTCGACCTTGCGGTTCAGGTCGATCAGATCGCCGGTCGTCAGCTTGTCCGTGAGCTTGCCGAGAGCCGCCTCGATCTCCTTGTCACCGGCGCTCTTCGCATTCACCACGGGCAGCACATTGTCGGCATTCTGCAGCTTCTTGTCGTCCTTCAGCAGCACCAGGCCGAAGTTGTCGAGCGTGGCGTCCGTGGTCGTGGTCAGCACCATCTGGTCCGTGCCGTCCTTGACCGCCTGCTTGGCCTGGGTGGTGCCGACGCCCTTCGGGTCGATGCCCGTCACGGCTATGCCGTACGTCTTCTCCAGGCCCGGCTTGCAGAACGGCCGCGTCTCGCACTCCTCGCCCGCCGCCAGCTTGACCTTCTGCTTCGAGCGGCCGAGGTCGGAGAGCGTCTTCAGCTGATGGCGGTCGGCGAATTCCTTGGTCACCGCGAACGCGTTCTGGTCCGTCGCCTCCCCGGCCGGCAGCACCTTCAGTCCGCGGGGACCGGCGAGCGCCTTCAGGGCCTCGACCGTCCTGCCGATGTCGCTGGAGGCGACGGGCTTCGCGTCGGGTCCGTTCTTCTTGGCGTTGAGGAATTCGGCGAGCGTCGAGGCGTATTCCGGTACGACATCGATCTGGCCCTTCTCCAGCGCCGGTTCGTACAGCTCGCGATTGGCGAGCGTCTTGACGGTGGCGTGGTATCCGGCGTCGTTAAGGATCTTGGAATAGATCTCCGCGAGCACCTTCGACTCGGTGAATCCCGCCGAGCCGATGACGAGGTCCCCCTTACCGCCGCCGCTCTGCGCGCCCCCCTTCTCCTCCAGGCTCTTTCCGCCGCAGGCGGCCAGCCCGCCGGCCAGCGCGGCCACGGTGCCCGCGACGAGCGCGGCACGCAGCGCGCGGGCCGGTCTCCGGCCGCGGCCGGACCGGCGAGTGGGGTGGTGGCTGTGGTGCTGGCTGTTCGGGTCCTGGTTCATACCGGTTCACCATCCAAGGAGGAGAGAGGAAGTTCTTGCGCGGGTCCCGGGGCCTCGGGGCCCGTCATCGCTGAGCGTCCCGGGCCTCGGGCTCGTGTTCACCCGGGCCTCGGGCTCGTGATCACCTCGGCCCCGGGACGCGTCATCTCCGGGCCGGGCCGTCCCGTCGCAGGCCGGTCCGGCTCACGCGGGGCTCCCGGCCGGTGTCGCGTCGTCGGCCGTCGTACGGGACTTCCGCGACCGGCTCCGGCCGCGGCGCATCGGGTCGAAGGCCCGGTCCGTCAGCACCAGCAGCCCCTCGACCAGCAGCGCCAGCACCGCCACGAGCACCGCGCCCGCCACCACCTGCGGCGTGTTGTAGTTGCCGAACCCGGCGGTGATGATGCGGCCGAGGCCGCCGCCGCCCGCGAGCGCGGCCAGCGTGGCCGTGGCCACCACCTGGACACCGGCCGAGCGCAGCCCCGTCATGATCAGCGGATACGCGAGCGGCAGCTCGACCCGCAGCAGCAGCTGCGGCCCCGACATGCCCATCCCGCGCGCCGCCTCGACCACGTCCCGGTCGGCCTCCCGCATGCCCACATACGCGTTGGTCAGCAGCGGCGGCACCGCGAACAGCACCAGCGCGATGATCGTCGGCCAGTCCCCCGCCGTACCCAGCGGACTGAGCGTCAGCAGGACCAGTACGGCGAACGTCGGCACCGCGCGGCCCACGTTGGAGATGTTGACGGCCAGCGCCCCGCCCTTGCCGATGTGGCCCAGATACAGGGCGACCGGCAGGGCTATCAGACAGGAGATCGCCAGGCACAGCGCGCTCAGATAGACATGCTCGCCGAGCCGGTGCCATACCCCCTTCTCGCCGGCCCAGTTGGCCGAGGTCGCCAGCCAGTCCCACGCGCCCGTTATCGCGTCCATCGCCTAGGCCACCGCCTTCTTCGCCCGCCCGGCGGCCCGCCGCTCGCGCCGCGCCCGGGAGCGCGCCCGCGCCTGCGCCCGGGTCCACGGCGTCAGCAGTCGCTGGAGGCCGAGGAGGAGGACGTCGGCGACGACCGCCAGCAGCACGCACAGCACCGAGGCCGTCAGCACCTCCGCCTTGAAGAAGCCCTCCATGCCGCTGGATATGAGGTTGCCGAGGCCGCCGTAGCCCACCACGGCGCCGATCGTCGTCATCGCGACCGTCGAGACCGTCGCGATGCGCAGCCCGGCCGTCAACGCGGGCAGCGCCAGCGGGAGTTCGACGCCGAACAGCAGCTTCACCGGGCCGTACCCCATGCCGCGGGCCGCCTCGCGGACCTCCTGGGGCACGGACTGGAGCCCGGCCAGGATGTTGCGTACGAGGATCGTCAGCGAATACAGCACGAGGCCCGTGATCACGACGGCCGCCGAGACCCCGAATATGGGGGTCAGCAGGGCGAACATGGCCAGCGACGGGACCGTGTACAAAATCGTCGTCAGACCGAGGACCGGGCCTGCGGCGGCCCGCCAGCGGCGGGCCACCAGCGCCAGCGGGAAGGCGATCAGCAGCCCGATGACGACGGACACCAGCGTGATGCCCACATGCTGGACGGTCGCGTCGATCAACTCCTGGCTGCGCGTCCGGACATACTCACCGCAGATCCAGTCGTTCGCTTCCAGACAGCTCTGCGCACTCACCCGCGGTCACCTCCCCCGCCCTGTCGCTCACATTTTCGGTGACTGTCTGCGACCCTATCCCCCACCACTGACAATCCAACCGGCCCGCCATCCAGTCGTAACAAGACGCCTGCGAAGGAACGGATTCCGCGGGTATCAGCCGGGGAGCGCTCCGTGCGCCTGCCCGGCCGGCGACCGTTCACACTGGGGGACCCCACCATGATCCGTTTCGAGCACGTCACCAAGAGCTACGCCGACGGCGCCACCGCCGTCGACGACCTCTCCTTCGAGGTCGGGGAGGGCGAGCTGGTCACGCTCGTCGGGCCGTCGGGCTGCGGCAAGACCACGACGATGAAGATGGTCAACCGGCTCATCGAGCCGACGAGCGGTCACATCTATCTGGACGGCACGGACATATCAACCATCGACCCCGTCGAACTGCGGCGCCGCATCGGCTACGTCATCCAGCAGGTCGGCCTCTTCCCGCACAAGACGGTGCTGGACAACACCGCCACCGTCCCGCACCTGCTCGGTTGGCAGCGCAAGAAGGCCCGGGACCGCGCGGCCGAACTCCTCGACCTGGTCGGCTTGGACCCCGCGCAGTACGGGGACCGCTACCCGGAACAGCTCTCCGGCGGCCAGCGCCAGCGCGTCGGCGTGGCCCGCGCGCTGGCCGCCGACCCGCCCGTCCTGCTGATGGACGAGCCGTTCGGAGCCGTCGACCCGGTCGTGCGCGAACACCTCCAGACGGAATTCCTGCGCCTGCAGTCCACGCTCCACAAGACGGTGCTCTTCGTCACCCACGACATCGAGGAAGCGGTCCGGCTCGGTGACCGCATCGCGGTGTACGGGGCGGGCCGCGTCGAGCAGTTCGACACCCCGGCCACGGTGCTGGGCGCACCGGCCACCCCGTACGTGGCGGAGTTCGTCGGCGCCGACCGCGGTCTCAAGCGGCTCTCGGTCACCCCGATCGAGACCGGTGACCTGGAGCAGCCGCCGGTGGTCCGGCTCGACGACGACGCGGCGCGGGCCGCGGCCCGGCTGGCCGAGGAGGGCGCGGCATGGGCCGTGGTGCTCGACGCGGACGGGGCCCTGCACGGGTGGGTCTCCGGCGCCGGGCTGGCCGCCGGAACGGGCGGGCCCGACGGGCCCGGCGAGACCGGTGGCGAGGTGCGGGACCACGCGCGGCGGATGGACGCGTGGCTGCCGCTCGGGGCGCCGCTGAAGCAGGCGTTCAGCACGATGCTCCAGCACGACGCGGGCTGGATCGCGGTGCTGGACGGCGAGCGCTTCCTCGGCGTACTGACGCCCGCGGGCCTGCATGCCGCGCTGCGGCGGTCCACGGCGGCGGACGCGGGTCACGTACAGCGGGAGGACGTCGTGGTGGAGAGCGTCCCCGGCGCGTAGCCGTACGGGCCGGGCGGCAGGTCCAGTACGAGGCCGTACGCCGCCCGCACCGGCCGCCTACGCCGGGCTAGCGCCCCCCGTGCCCGTCTCGTCATCGTCCTCCGGAAGCTTGCACACCCGCTCCAGGAAGATCGCGGCCACCACCACCGCCGCCCCCGTCAGGACCGAGAAGCCGGCGTAGATGGCCTGGTCCCGGCGGGGGTCCACGTCCATGCCGGTGGACAGCAGGAAGACGCCGACGCCGCCGTACAGACCGGCCACCAGGGACGCCACCAGGGCGCTCGCCTGGCCGAAGACGACGGCGCGGGCGGCGACCAGCGGGTCGACGCCCTTGGCGCCGGGCTCGCGGGCACGCTGGGCGTTCAGCCGGGAGCGCAGGGACAGGGCGGTGGCGGCCAGGACGGCGGCGATCAGGGCCAGCACGATGGGCGCCGCCAGGGGCACGCCGGGGAGCGTGCCGAGGGCGTCCCACAGCCGGGCGCCGGCCCACGCCAGCACCCCGGCCGCCAGGAACAGCCCGACCAGCACCTTGATGTGTAGCTGCTTCACCGAGCGCTCGCCCCTCGTGCCTTCGTTCTCGTACGTGTGCCGCTGTCTTAACGACCGCCCCGGCGGTCCCGGTTCCTGGACAGCCGCCACCGCGCTGCCGGGACCGCTACTCCGGCAGCCGCAGCTCCAGGTCCGCCCGCGGCATGACGCCCTCGCGGCCGACCGCCGAGAGCAGCTCCACCACCGCGCCGCGGCCCGGGACCTCCGCCTCCGGGTCCACGTCGTGCCACGGCACCAGCACGAAGGCGCGCTCGTGGGCGCGCGGGTGGGGCAGGGTGAGCAGCGGGTCCTCGGAGACCACGTCCTGGTACGCGAGGATGTCCACGTCGATCGTGCGCGGGCCCCAGCGCTCGTCGCGGACGCGCTCGAAGGCTTCCTCGATGGCGTGCCCGCGCTCCAGCAGCGAGCTGGGCGGCAGCGTCGTCTTGATGAGCACCACGGCGTTGAAGTACGTGGGCTGGGAGCCCGGGTCGACGCCCCACGGCTCGGTCTCGTAGACCGGCGAGACGGCCTTGACCCGGACGCCCGGGGTGTCCTCCAGGGCGTCGATGGCCCCCTGGAGGGTCTCCAGGCGGTTGCCGAGGTTGCTGCCGAGGGAGAGGACGGCCCGCTTGGGGTTGGAGAGGGTCACGTCCGCCGCGTCCACCCGCTCCACCACGGACGTGGGCACCGGCTGTACGGTCGGGTCACTGCTGGTCATACTCGGCTCCGGGTGATGGTGATGGTCACGTCGTCAAAGGGGACGGTGATCGGGGCGTCCGGCTTGTGGACGACCACCTCCACCTCCTGCACCCCCTCGTGCTTGAGGCACTGACCGGCGATGCGCTCCGCGAGCGTCTCGATGAGGTCGACCGGCTCGCCCTCGACGACGGCCACGACCTCCTCCGCCACGACGCCGTAATGCACGGTCTTCGCGAGGTCGTCGGCCGCCGCCGCCGGGCGGGTGTCCAGACCCAGCACCAGGTCCACGATGAAGGTCTGGCCCTCCTCGCGTTCCCGGGGGAAGACCCCGTGGTGCCCTCTGGCCTTCAGCCCACGCAGCGCGACACGATCCACGCGAATCACACTCCCACTGGTCCCATTGGCACCTCTGGTACCACTGATCGTCGGAATTCCGGGCGGGGGCCGAGGACTCGTCCGGCACGCCGCCCTGTCATCGAATCTACCTGCGAGCACCGACAGTGCTTGCCCACGGGGGCCATGGACAAGGCCACCCGACGCTGCAGGGCGGCACCGCCGAGCGGTCGGGCGGCCGTCCGCGCGGCCACTACCCGGGCCCTCGCGGTCCCACCCCTACCCTTGCAGCACTTGGCTCGAACGGGTGCGCAGAAGTCGACCTTGCTGACGCTTCCCGCTGACGGTCGGACCCGTCGTCCGCCCTGGTCCGGACCTGACGGCAGCCCCGGCAAGACCACAGTTCGACCACACAACGCCCGCGAAATTGCCCGAAGACTTCACGCGGGTTTCACGTTCGTCAGCCGCCCATACTTCCGGCGCCCGGCCCGTCGCCGTCGCCGGACTCCCCCGCTTCCCCGTCCTCGTCGTCGTCCCGGTCCGCCAGGACGGGCGAGCCGTGGTGCGACCAGACCCGCCAGCCCTCTTCCGTACGCCGGAAGACATTGGTCGCCACGACCAGCTGGCCGATCAGCGGCCCGACCGAGCCGTCCTCCTCCGCGGGCCCGCCGCTGAGGATGTTCTCGGTGCAGGTCACCAGCGCGGTGTCGCCCAGGACGTCGATCTCCACGTCCGTCAGGAAGAACTGGATGTACTCGGTGTTCGCCATGATCAGGGCGTATGAGCGCAGCACCTCGCCGCGCCCGCGCAGCACCGGCCAGCCCGGGTGCACCACGCTCACCTGGCCGTCCATCCACATCTCGGACATGGCCGCGTGATCACCGCGCTCCATGGCCTCGTACAGGTCGGTGTTCGCCTGCTCGACCAGCTCGATGTCCGTACGTGGACTCACACCGCTCCCGTCGCGTCCGCCGCTCCCGCGGCGCCCGTCACACTCGTCCCGCCCGTCTCCCGCACCGCGCCCTCCACGGCGCGCGCGACCCGTACCGCGTCCGCGCTCGCCCGTACCTCGTGGACCCGCACCGCCCAGGCTCCCTCCCGCGCGACCATCGCCGAGACCGCGGCCGTCGCCGCATCCCGCTCCCGGGCCGGCGGCGGGGCGGCGTGCGCGTCCCCTGCCAGCACCCTGCCCAGGAAACGTTTGCGCGAAGCGGCCACCAGCAGCGGACGGCCCAGCTCCCGCAGCCGGGCCAGGTGCGCGACCAGCGCGAGGTCGTGCGCGGCCTCCTTGGCGAAGCCCAGCCCGGGGTCGATCACGATGCGCTCGGGGCCGATACCGCCGGCCACCGCCCGGTCCAGGCTCTGCCGCAGCTCGTCGACGACCTCGGAGACCACGTCCCCGTAGACGGCCCGGTTGTTCATGTCGATGGACCGGCCGCGCCAGTGCATGACCACGAACGGCACCCCGGCCGCGGCCACCACCGGCACCATCGCCGGGTCTGCCGCGCCCGCGCTCACGTCGTTGACCAGCCGCGCGCCGGCCGCGACGGCCTGCTCGGCGACCGAGGCCCGCATGGTGTCCACCGAGACCGTGACCCCGGCGGCGCACAGCTCCCGCACGACCGGCACGACCCGGCGCAGTTCCTCGGCCTCGTCCACCCGCGCGGCGCCCGGCCGCGTCGACTCGCCGCCCACGTCCACCAGGTCGGCGCCCTGCGCGACCAGATCGAGCCCGTGCTTGACGGCCAGCTCGGTGTCGAACCACTGCCCGCCGTCGGAGAACGAGTCGGGCGTCACGTTCACCACGCCCATCACCGCGCAGCGGTCCCAGTCCGGAAGTCCGGCCACCCGGCCGCGCAAGGTACTCATGGCTCCAGCCTAGGCGTGTGGGGTACGGGGCCGCCCACCCCGGTCAGAGGCGGGCGGCGTACCCGGTTCTTACGCGGCGGTCCCGACCGCGTCCGCGGTGATGGGCTCGTCCTTGTGCGCGCACGGCTGCGGCTCGGCGGGCGCCTTGCGGCGCAGCGCCCGGGGCAGCCCCAGTTCCAGGTACCCCTCGGCCTGTAGTGCGGCCAGGCCGATGCGCGGTATGTCCCGGCTGTTGCGGAAGACCACGAAACGCGGCTCCCAGCGGGGCTGGAACTTGTCGTTGAACTTGTAGAGCGATTCGATCTGGTACCAGCGGGACAGGAAGATCAGCATCCCGCGCCAGATCCGGATGACCGGGCCCGCGCCCAGCTTCTCGCCGCGCTCCAGGGAGGAGCGGAAGACCGCGAAGTTCAGCGACACCTGCTTGATCTTCAGGCCGGGGGCCGCCTGGAGGGAGGCGACGATCAGCAGCTCGTTCATGCCGGGGTCGGCGGAGCGGTCGCGGCGCATCAGCTCCAGCGAGATGCCGTCCTTGCCCCACGGTACGTAGTGCTGCATGGCCTTCAGGTCGCCGAACGGGCCGGGCGTCTCGCCCTCGGCGGGCGCCAGGTGGGCGGTGGCGATCACCGCGTCGCCGTCCTTGTCCGCGTCGATACGGCCCAGCGCCATCGAGAAGCCGCGCTCGGTGTCGGTGTCGCGCCAGGCGTCGGCGGCCTTCTGGATACGGGCCAGCTCCTCGGGCTCCAGGTCGCGCACCCGCCGCACCCGGGTCTCGTAGCCGTTGCGCTCGATGCGCTTGACCATCTGGCGTACGTTGCGCATCGAGCGGCCCGTGAGGGTGAAGTCCGCCACGTCCACGATCGCCTCGTCGCCCAGCTCCAGCGCGTCCATGCCGGTCTCGCGGGTCCAGACCTGGCCGCCGGTCTCGCTGCAGCCGGTGACGGCCGGGGTCCAGGAGTGCGCCCGCGCCTCCTCCATGAAGCGCTCGATGGCGCCCGGCCACGCCTCCACGTCGCCGATCGGGTCGCCGCTGGCGAGCATCACGCCGGATATGACCCGGTAGCAGACCGCGGCCTTGCCGGTCGGCGAGAAGACCACGCCCTTGTCGCGGCGGAGCGCGAAGTAGCCGAGGGAGTCCCGGCCGCCGTGCTTGGCCAGCAGCTCGCGCAGCTTCTCCTCGTCCGCCTCGGTGAGCCGGGCGGCCGGGTGCTCGGGGCGGAAGGCCAGGTAGGCGGTGGTGGCGACGGTCAGCAGGCCGAGGGCGCCCAGGGAGTAGCCGACGGTGTAGTCGACGTTGCTGACGTACCGGACCGGGCCCTCGAAGCCGAACAGGCCCCACAGGACGTGCTTGATCCGCTCCCACACCGACGGATCGCCGACGATCTTGTGCGGGTGGGAGTTCACGATCACCAGGCCGAGGCCGAAGCTGATGCCTCCGAGGGCGACGAAGTTCAGCAGCGCCTTCACCCGGCTGCGCGGGTCCGGCAGCGCCTCGAAGGCGCGGCGGTGCCACACCAGGAAGGCCAGCAGGGCCAGCGAGAAGGCCGCGCCGAGGACGGAGTGCCGGTAGACCAGCTGGGCCGCGATGCCCACCGGGAGCAGCGCGACGGCCGCCACCCAGGCGCGGCGCTTACGCCGTTTGAGCCCGTGGGCGAGCATCAGGAGCAGGATGCCGACCACTATGGAGGAAGCCGCGGCCAGGGCGCTCACGGTGCCCGGCAGGACCTCCGCCAGCGCATGCAGCCGGCTGTGCCGGAAACGGGGGAAGAGCCCGGCCGCCAGATTCAGCAGCCCGACGACCGCTCCGGCGGTCCCCACCAATGGCGGGACCTTTTCGGGGCGGGGGCCGCGCAGCCAGCGTGGCGGACGCCACGCAACCGTCCCGGACTTTTCGCCATCTAGCCTGTCAGACATTACTTTCCCGTCGCCCCGGTCGAGAGAACGTGCGAGTGTTAGTCGCAGCATCTGGACTTTTGCGCCCTGTATGACGGCGTTTCAGGGCCCGGGGTTCCACCTGCGGCCGTGTCGACCGGCCGCCCGGAAGAAAGCGCCACATGGGTCTCACCAGCAAAAAAGTGCTGCTCCTGGCCGTCCTTTTCGCGGTAGCACTCTTTGTCCTCACCATCTGGCTGTGGCCGCGCCTGTCCAAGCGCAACTGGCGCGCGGTCCTCGGCCGCGTCGGCCTGCTGCTGGCGACCCAGCTGTCGATCTTCGCGTCGATCGGCCTGTTCGCGAACAACTCGTTCGGTTTCTACGCATCCTGGGCGGACCTGTTCGGCAAGGAGCAGGAGCCGGGCGTGGTGACCAATTACGAGACCGGCCCGAACGGCACCAAGCTGAAGATGCTCGGCAGCGAGCACGTGGGGGTGCCCGGCGGTTCCAAGCCGCACGTCGGCGGCCGGATAGACAAGGTCATGCTGCAGGGCGAGAAATCCAAGATCAACAGCCCGGCGTTCGTGTATCTGCCGCCGCAGTACTTCCAGCCCAAGTACGCGAAGAAGCGCTTCCCCGCGTCCGTGGTGCTGACCGGCTACCCGGGCACCGCGCAGGCCCTGTACAAGAAGCTGCACTTCCCGCAGACCCAGCACGACCTGGTCCGCAAGAACAAGATGCAGCCGACGATACTGGTCATGATGCGCCCGACCGTGGCACCGCCGCGGGACACCGAGTGCGTGGACATCCCGAACGGCCCGCAGACCGAGACGTTCTTCACCCATGACGTGCGCCACGACATAGCCAGCCACTACCGGGTCGGCACCGACGCCAGGAACTGGGGCGTCATAGGGGACTCCACGGGCGGCTACTGCGCCCTGAAGATGCCGATGCGCTACCCGAAGGCGTTCTCCACCGGCGTGGCCCTCTCCGGCGCGTACAAGGCCCCGCTGGACGCCACGACCGGCGCGCTGTTCGGCGGCGACAAGCAGCTGGAGCGGGAGAACGACCTCATGTGGCGGCAGAAAAACCTTCCTGCACCGCCGGTGAACCTCCTCGTCACCTCCAGCAAGCAGGGCGAGGAGAACTACAAGGACACGCTGAAGTTCATCCAGCAGACCAAATCCCCGAGCCGGATCGCGTCGATCATCCTCGACAGCGGCGGCCACAACTTCAACACCTGGCGCCGTGAGATACCGGCCGCCTTGGAGTGGATGGGCGGCCACCTCAAGGCGTAGCGGACACCGCCCCGAGGGCGACGTGACGACGAGGGCGGGGCCCGGTGGATTCCACCGGGCCCCGCCCTCGTTCGTATCTCCGGAGGCCCGCCGGCGGACGTCAGCCGGCCTCCATGAGGCGCGTCGGCCCCCGTACGGCCTAGCGGGCCAGTCGCCCCCGTACGGCCTAGCGGGCCAGTATCAGGCTCATCGCTTCGGAGCGGGTCGTGGAGTCCCGCAGCTGGCCGCGTACGGCCGAGGTGGTCGTCTTGGCGCCCGGCTTGCGGATGCCGCGCACCGACATGCACATGTGCTCGGCCTCGATCACCACGATGGCGCCGCGGGCCTCCAGGATGCGCATCAGGGAGTCGGCGATCTGCGTGGTGAGGCGTTCCTGCACCTGCGGGCGGCGGGCGAAGACCTCGACCAGCCGGGCCAGCTTGGACAGGCCGGTGATCTTGCCGCTCTCGGCCGGGATGTAGCCGACGTGCGCGACGCCGTGGAAGGGCAGCAGGTGGTGCTCGCACAGCGAGACGATCTCGATGTCCTTGACCAGCACCATCTCGTCGTGGCCCAGGTCGAAGGTGGTCGTCAGGACGTCCTCGGGCTCCTGGCGCAGTCCGGCCAGGATCTCCTTGTACGCGCGGGCGACCCGCGCCGGTGTCTCCAGCAGGCCCTCGCGGTCCGGGTCCTCGCCGACGGCGATCAGCAGCTCACGTACGGCGTTCTCGGCGCGCTTCTCGTCGAACTCGCCGATCTTGCCGTCGCCGTCCAGCGTCACCGGATCGGTCATCTCGTGCCTCGTTCCTGTTGCGCCCGCCCCTCAGGCGGAGTACCACGTGCCCAGGCTAGAACCCGTGGGGCACGGCTTTCATTCCGGGGCCGGTGTGAGACCCATGACATTCCGGTCATAACGATCGCAGCGCTGCGAAAAAACCGGGTCCGTACGGAATGTTCCGTACGGACCCGGTCTGCTGCCGGGCGAACCCGGCCGGTGCCTTGTCGGCGGCGCCCGAAAGCGGTCAGCTCTCCGGCGTCCGGTCCTCGGGGGACTCGGTCTTCTCGGTCGAGACATTCGACGACGAGGGGGCGGAGGGGGCCGAGGGCGCCGAGCCGTTGGCCGGGGCCAGCTCCTTCGGGGAGAGCACCGGCGGGCGGGTCGAGGGCGTACGCCGCGAGGAGCCGGTCCACGCCGGGCGGGCCGGGCGCTTGACGATGTGCTTGAAGACCTCGGCGACCTCTTCCTTGTTCAGCGTCTCCTTCTCCAGGAGCTGCAGAACCAGGTTGTCGAGCACATCGCGGTTCTCGACCAGGATCTCCCACGCCTCGTTGTGCGCGGTCTCGATGAGCTTCTTGACCTCTTCGTCGACCAGCGCCGCGACCTCTTCGGAGTAGTCGCGCTGGTGACCCATCTCACGGCCGAGGAACGGCTCGGAGTTGTCGGAGCCGAACTTGATCGCGCCGAGCCGCTCGGTCATACCGTACTGGGTGACCATGGCACGGGCCGTTGCGGTCGCCTTCTCGATGTCGTTCGCGGCGCCGGTGGTCGGGTCGTGGAAGACCAGTTCCTCGGCCGCACGGCCGCCGAGCATGTACGCCAGCTGATCGAGCATCTCGTTGCGCGTGGTCGAGTACTTGTCCTCGTCCGGCAGGACCATGGTGTAGCCCAGGGCCCGGCCGCGGGACAGGATCGTGATCTTGTGGACCGGGTCGGAGTTCGGCGAAGCGGCCGCGACCAGGGCGTGTCCGCCCTCGTGGTACGCGGTGATCTTCTTCTCCTTCTCCGACATGATGCGGGTCCGCTTCTGCGGACCGGCCACCACGCGGTCGATCGCCTCGTCCAGCGCCTTGTTGTCGATCAGCTTCGCGTCGCTGCGGGCCGTCAGCAGCGCGGCTTCGTTGAGCACGTTCGACAGGTCGGCACCGGTGAAGCCGGGGGTGCGCTTGGCGACGGCCGTCAGGTCGACGTCCGGCGCGACCGGCTTGCCCTTCTGGTGGACCTTGAGGATCTCCAGGCGGCCCTGCATGTCCGGGCGGTCGACGGCGATCTGCCGGTCGAAGCGGCCGGGGCGCAGCAGCGCCGGGTCCAGGATGTCCGGGCGGTTGGTCGCGGCGATCAGGATCACGCCGCCCTTGACGTCGAAGCCGTCCATCTCGACGAGCAGCTGGTTCAGCGTCTGCTCGCGCTCGTCGTGGCCGCCGCCGAGGCCCGCGCCGCGGTGCCGGCCGACGGCGTCGATCTCGTCGACGAAGACGATCGCCGGGGCGTTCGCCTTGGCCTGCTCGAACAGGTCACGGACCCGGGAGGCACCGACACCCACGAACATCTCGACGAAGTCGGAGCCGGAGATCGAGTAGAACGGCACGCCCGCCTCGCCGGCGACGGCGCGCGCGAGCAGCGTCTTGCCCGTACCGGGCGGGCCGTACAGCAGCACACCCTTCGGGATCTTGGCGCCGACGGCCTGGAACTTGGCCGGCTCCTGGAGGAACTCCTTGATCTCCTGGAGCTCCTCGACGGCCTCGTCCGAACCCGCGACGTCCGAGAACGTCGTCTTCGGGGTGTCCTTGGTGATCAGCTTGGCCTTGGACTTCCCGAAGTTCATCACCCGGGAGCCGCCGCCCTGCATCTGGTTCATCAGGAACAGGAAGATGACCACGATGAGGACGAAGGGCAGCAGCGAGATCAGCATCCCGACGAACGGGTTCTGCTTCGACGGGGAGACGGTGTAACCGTCCTTGATCTCGCCGGTCTGGTACCTGGCCTGCAGGGTCTTGGCCAGATCGACGCCCTGGTCGCCGATGTAGCTCGCCTGGAGCTTGTTGGAGCCGTCGACCTTGTTGTCGCCGGACAGCTCGACCTTGATCTTGTTCTCGTCGCCGGTCGTCAGCTCGGCGGATTTCACCTTGTTGTCAGTGATCGCCTTGACGACCTGACCGGTGTCCACCGTCTTGTAGCCGCCGGACGAGCCGACGACCTGCATCAACACGACCACGGCGAGGACGGCCAGCACGATCCACATGACCGGCCCACGGAAGTATCGCTTCACGTCCATCCATACGGAGCTCTCTGAGCCCCGTCCCTCCTGCCACAGTGAGGCACAACAGCCCTGTGGAGGGCTGGTCGTGCGTACGGTGTATTACTGGCCCGAAAAAAGACTGACCTTCGGACGGTACCCCAGCATTGTCACCCGACGACGCCGCCCACGGTTAACAATGCAGCTTCGGATGCCGTTCTCCCTGCTCCAACGGCGGGCGGCCCCACGGGGTTCCCGCCGCCGGTCTCCGGTCGGTCCCGGGCCCCGGCCGCCGGTGCGGCGGCCGGACGGGTACGGCGCCGCTCAGCCGCCGTAGACGTGCGGCGCGAGCGTGCCGACGAACGGCAGGTTGCGGTACTTCTCCGCGAAATCCAGGCCGTAGCCCACGACGAACTCGTTGGGGATGTCGAAGCCGATCCACTTCACGTCGATCGCGACCTTGGCCGCGTCCGGCTTGCGCAGCAGCGTGCAGACCTCCAGGCTGGCGGGCTCGCGCGAGCCCAGGTTCGACAGCAGCCAGGACAGCGTCAGACCGGAGTCGATGATGTCCTCGACGATCAGGACGTGCTTGCCCTTGATGTCGGTGTCCAGGTCCTTGAGGATGCGGACCACTCCGGAGGACTGGGTGCCCGCGCCGTACGACGACACGGCCATCCAGTCCATCGTGACGGGGTTGGACAGCGCACGCGCCAGGTCCGCCATGACCATCACGGCGCCCTTGAGGACGCCGACCAGGAGCAGGTCCTTGCCCGCGTACTCCGCGTCGATCTTCGCGGCCAGCTCCGCCAGCTTCGCGTCGATCTCTTCCTTGCTGATGAGCACCGACTGAAGGTCGGAACCCATGTCCTTGTCGTCCACCCGTGCCACTCTCGCTCGGTTCGGTGTCATGAGACTCATGCAGCAAGGCGGTCTCGTACGGCTCAGCCCTGCCGGATCACCAGTCTGCCACCCTGCCGTCGCACACCCACCCGCCCGGGGAGGTTGACGGTTCCCTGCCCGCGCCAGGCCGTGATCAGCCGGTCCACCTCTTCGATGTGGCGGGCGAAGAGCGAACCGGCCGGCGCGCCCGCCGCGATGGCCGCCCGGCGCAGCACCCGGCGGCGGACGGCGGCGGGCAAGGCGTACAGCTTGGCGGCGTCCAGGGCGCCGCGCTCGTCGAGGACCGTGCGCTCCGCGTCGGCGGCCCAGGAGTCCAGGGCGTCGGCGTCGTCCCGGGAGAGCTGGGCCGTACGGGCCAGGGCCTCCACGACGCCCTTGCCGAGCGCCTTCTCCAGTGCGGGCAGGCCCTCGTGACGCAGCCGGGAGCGCGTGTACAGGGGATCGGCGTTGTGCGGGTCGTCCCATACGGGCAGCGACTGGATCAGGCACGCCTTACGGGCCGTCTGCCGGTCCACCTCCAGGAAAGGGCGGCGGTAGCGGCCGCCGCGGCCCGTCGTGGCCGCCATACCGGACAGGGAGCGCGTGCCGGAGCCCCTGGCGAGCCCCAGCAGGACCGTCTCTGCCTGGTCGTCGCGGGTGTGGCCGAGGAGGATCGCGGCGGCGCCGTGGCGCTCGGCGGCGGCGTCGAGCGCGGCGTAGCGCGCGTCGCGGGCGGCGGCCTCGGGGCCGCCCTCGGCGCCCACCTGGACGGCCACCGCTTCGACCGGGTCCAGACCGAGGGCGCGCAGACGCACCACGACCTCGGCGGCGCGCAGGTCGGAGCCGTCCTGGAGGCCGTGGTCGACGGTGATGCCGCCAGCCCTTACGCCCAGCTTGGGCGCCTCGAAGGCCAGCGCGGAGGCGAGTGCCATGGAATCGGCGCCGCCGGAGCACGCGACGAGCACCAGAGGGGGCGCGTCCGCCGCGGGGGCCGGCGCCCCGGCGGGCCCCGCGGAGCCCGCGGCGACCGGCTGCTGCGCGGCGTGCGCGGGGGCCGGGATCTGCGAGGAGTGGTGGTTCAGTACGTCGTGGAGTACGCGGCGGACCGCCACGCGTATCGCGGCGACCGCTGGATGGGGACCCATGTCCGTTTCCAATCGTGGGGGGCTTCGGGCCGAGCAACGGCTTTTCGTCACACAGAGTGCCTAGATGGTGACAGAGACGAGCAGTTCCCTGAGCATTGCACGCCCATCCTGCGGTCACGGTCCCTCAGAAGAGTGATTGAGGGGAGCGTTCACCCGCCCTGCGGTGCGACCGGCTCGCGCCTTTGTCCCCCGGGGCTCCGCCCCTTCAGCGATGCACCCGCGCGACCCAGTCCGCCGGTTTGGCGATCTCCTGTTTGGTCGGCAGCGTGTTCGGCGACGTCCACACCCGGTTGAAGCCGTCCATGCCGACCTCGTCCACGACGGCCCGTACGAACCGCTCGCCGTCCCGGTACTGGCGCAGCTTCGCGTCCAGCCCCAGCAGCTTGCGCAGCGCCTGGTCCAGCCGGCCCGCGCCGCTGGCCCGCCGCTTCTGGAACTTCTCGCGGATCTCCGCGACGGACGGCACCACATCCGGGCCGACACCGTCCATCACATAATCGGCGTGCCCCTCCAGGAGCGACATCACCGCCGTCAGCCGCGCCAGGATCTCCCGCTGCGCCGGGGTCTGCACCAGGTCCACGAAGCTGCGGCTCCCGTCGTCCCCCTCCTCGCCCTCCGGCCGGCCGCCGGTCAGCGACTGGACGGCCTCCCGCAGCCGCTCCAGCAGCGTCCCCGGGTCGATCTCCGTCTCGCCCAGGAAGGACTGGATCTCGCCCTCGATGTGATCGCGCAGCCAGGGCACGGCCGTGAACTGTGTACGGTGCGTCTCCTCGTGCAGGCACACCCACATGCGGAAGTCGTGCGGGTCCACCTCCAGCTCCCGCTCCACGTGCACGATGTTCGGCGCCACCAGCAGCAGCCGGCCGCCCTGCGCCCCCGCCGGCAGGTCGCGCGAGGCGGGCGCGAAGGTCTCGTACTGGCCGAGAACGCGCGAGGCCAGGAACGACAGCAGCATCCCCAGCTCGACGCCGGTCACCTTGCCGCCGACAGCGCCCAGCACGGCGCCGCCCGGCATGGAGGAGCGGCGCTCCTCCATCTTGTGCAGCAGCGGCTTCAGCACGGCGCGGAAACCGGCCACATTGGCCCTGATCCAGCCGGGGCGGTCCACGACGAGGACAGGGGTGTCGTGCTGAGTACGAGGCTGCTCCGCGCCCGGCTCCCCCTCCGCCGCCGTCTCCGGGTGCACCATGCGCGTGAACCTGCGCACGTGCTCCTCGGAAGACTTCGCGTGCCGCCGCAGCTCGGCGACGATCTCCCGCGCCTCGTCGCGGCTCACCTCTGGTCCCGGCCGCACGAACCGGGTCGCGGTCGCTACCGCGAGGTTCCAGTCGACCATCTCCACACCACCGATGCTCGTCATGGGTTCACGGTACGTGGGCGCATCCGCTTGGGGTAGCGCGGCGCGGGTCGCCTGCGGCGGGCCGGGCCGGTCCGTCGGTGGCGGTTCGGTTTCGGCTGCCGGTCCGTTCGCGCCTGCGGCGGGCTGTGGCCGCTGCGCGGGGCGGTCAAGGTTCGGGGACGGGCCTGCGCGGCAGGCCGCTCCGGCCCGTCCCCTTCCGTGGGTGGGAGGGGGAAGGTGGGTTCTTGCTGGTGTGGGTGGTCGGGTGCTGGTTGTTTGGTGGTTGTTTGCTAACGGCAACCGCAGTTGGCCACTGCTGTTGCCAGGCGGTCCAGTGCCTGTTGGGCCGCCTGGGGGTCGGTGGTGTTGTTGGTCATGAAGGCGAAGAGCAGGAGGCGGCCGTCGGTGTCCACGACCGTGCCGGCCAGGGTGTTCACGCCGGTGAGGGTGCCGGTTTTGGCGCGTACGGTGCCGGCGCCCGCCTTTTCGCCCGCGTAGCGGCTGCTGAGGGTGCCGGTGAAGCCGGCGACCGGGAGGCCGGTGGTGACCGGGCGCAGTTCGGGGTGGTCGGCGGATGTGGCCAGGGTGAGGATGCGGGAGAGCAGGCCGGCCGAGACCTTGTCGTCGCGGTCCAGGCCGCTGCCGTCCTCGAAGACGGCGCCGCCCAGCGGGAGCTTGAGGTCCGCCAGTTCCTTGCGTACGGCCCGGCCCGCGCCCTCGAAGCTGGCCGGTTCGCCGCCGGCCAGGGCCGTCTGGCGGGCCAGCGCCTCCGCGATGTCGTTGTCGCTGTGCGTCAGCATCCGCTCGACGAGCCCGGCGAGCGGCAGGGAGCGGACGGTGGCCAGGCGGGGGGCCTTGGCGGGGGCGGTGGTCTTGGCGGGCTCGCCGTCGACCGTGACGCCGCGGTCCTTGAGCATCCGCGCGAAGGTACGGGCAGCCGCCGCGGCCGGGTCCGTGTCGCGGGGCGCGGGCCCGTATTCGCTCTGGTCGAGGCGCCCCTCGTCGACCATGAGGGGCGTGACGGGGGCGATGTTCTCGTTGGGGCTTATGGGGTGCAGCACCGGTCCCGTATAGGCCGAGGTGTCATACCCGAGCCGTACCTTGGTGGTGCCGCGGTCCTTGAGCGCACGGGCCGTCCCGTCGGCCAGCGCCCGCAGGCCGGCCGGCTGGTCCTGGGCGTCCTGCTTCGGCGCGCGGGCGGTGAGGGTGGGGTCGCCGCCGCCGACCAGGGCGATGCCGCCGCTCCCGGCCTCGACGACCGTGGTGTCGATGCGGTGCTCGGGGCCGAGCGCGGAGAGCGCGGCGGTGGCGATGGCCAGCTTGACGGTCGAGGCGGGCGTGGCGTTGCGCGCCGGTTCGGCGCCGAAGAGTTCCCGGCCGGTGGCGGCGTCCACGACGGATGCCGTACGCAGCGAGCCGAGCGCCGGGTCCTTCATCAGCGGCGCGAGCACGTCGGCCAGGGCCTTGGCGCCGGGCGCGGGCGGCGTTCCGCCTGCGGGCGTGCCGGCCGCGGCCAGTACGGGCGGCGCGCTGGGTACGGTCGCGGTGCCGCCCGGGGCGTGACGCTCGCCACCCCTTCCGTCGGCCGCCGCGGCGCGGGCCCGCTCCGCCGTACGCTGGCCGGAGTCCCAGGGACCGGCCAGCGTCACCGCTCCGGCCGAGACCACGAGTCCCAGGACGGTGGAGCTGGCCGTCAGCCGTACGGTCTGCCGCTGCTGCTTGGAGGCGGACCGCCAGGCGGTACGGGTGGTGTCCGCGGCGGACCGGTAGGCCGAACGCGCCGAGCCCGCCGCCGAACGGGTCACGGACGCGGCGGTGGACCCCGCCGACCGGGCCGAGCCCGCCGCCCGCCGGGCGGAACGTTGCGCCAACCGCTGCGCGGCCTGCCACCTGACCTGCCACGACCTGGTCTCCGGCACTTAGGACCAGCCCCTTTCGCCACCACACACCTGCGTGGGGGACACTTAATCACCAGACGTATGTGTTGATCATGGAGGAGCCACCCGTGGAGTTCGACGTCACCATCGAGATCCCGAAGGGTTCGCGGAACAAGTACGAGGTGGACCACGAGACCGGACGGATCCGCCTGGACCGTCGACTCTTCACCTCGACCAGCTACCCGGCCGACTACGGCTTCGTCGAGAACACCCTCGGCGAGGACGGCGACCCGCTGGACGCGCTGGTCATCCTGGACGAGCCGACGTTCCCCGGATGCCTGATCAAGTGCCGCGCCATCGGCATGTTCCGTATGACGGACGAGGCCGGCGGCGACGACAAGCTGCTGTGCGTCCCGGCTTCCGACCCGCGCGTGGAGCACCTGCGCGACATCCACCACGTGTCGGAGTTCGACCGCCTGGAGATCCAGCACTTCTTCGAGGTCTACAAGGACCTGGAGCCCGGCAAGTCCGTCGAGGGCGCCGACTGGGTCGGCCGCGCCGAGGCCGAGGCCGAGATCGAGGCTTCCTTCAAGCGCCTGGAGGCGCAGGGCGGCGCCCACCACTGAGCCTGCAGCTCGGGATGAAGTCGGTCGCCTGACGAAGTTGGTCGGCTGACAGCAGTCATTTGTTCGCGGAGGCGGCATCCGGAGGGTCGGGTGCCGCCTTTGCGTTGTCGGGGGGCTCCGACCGGGTGAAGCCGGGCGCGTTCCGCTGCCGAGGCCGGACGCGGCGGGGACATCTGGAACGGCTTAGCCAGATCAAGCCCGTCTGGGGGTACCTCCCAGCGTTAGCTGGGGGAGATTGAGGACGACGCGGCCGGAGGCACGCGGAAACCCCGCGGCCCCCTCCCGCGAGGCTTCGCTAGAAGCCCCGCGTCCGCTTCGCCGCCCGCCGCTCCCCCGGCTCCTCCTGAGCCATCCCGGGTGCCTTCATGAACAGGCGGGCCACCTCGCCGCCGAGGTTCACGCCGACCGCGATGGCCAGGGCCAGGGACGCGGCCTTGATGAGGGAGGAGACGCCGGGGCCGATGTCGCCCTGGGCGAAGTTGAGCAGGCCGAAGTACGTGGCGCTACCGGGCAGCAGGGGCCCGATCGCGGCCGTGACGTACGGCAGCGCGGAGGCGTACCGGTAGCGGCTCAGGAGCTGGCCGAAGAGGCCGACGAGGCCGGCGGCGATGGCCGTGGCGGGTACCGCGTTCATGCCGCTGACGTTGGCGAGCGCGCCGTAGGTGACCCACGCGACGCCGCCATTGAGCGTGGCGAACAGGACGGTGTGACGTTCCTGCTGGAGCAGTACGCAGAAGGACAGCGCCAGCAGCATGGCGGCCAGCGTCTGCACCGGCGGATCGATGAACGTGCTGAATCCGGCCGCCGGGTACAGGTCCTCCGGATTGAGCTGCAACCCGATGTAGAGCGCGGCGAGCACGCCGATGACGATGCCGACGATGAGGTAGCCGACTTCCAGCAGGCGTGCCGCGGCGGTGATGTAGTACCCCGTCAGGCCGTCCTGTACGGAGGCCACCAGGGCCCGTCCGGGGATCAGCGCGAAGAGGCCACCGGTGATCACCGCGGACGCCTGGACGGCGACGTGCGAGAAGCTCATCGCGACGCCTATGGCGGCCGGCGGCATCGCCGCGACCACGAACTGGTAGAACTCCGGCAGCCCGCGGCTGGACGCCAGCCAGGCCAGCCGGTCGCCGAGCATCGAGCCGATCGCCGCCGCGATGAAGACGATCGCCCCGCCGCCGACCAGCATGCTCGCCGCGCCGGACAGCAGTCCGGAGGCGAGGGTGAGGGACCAGCTCGGGAAGGGGTGGCGGTTACGGCGGATCTCGGCCAGGCCGCGGTACGCCTCCTCCAGGGTGATGCCTTCAGAGGTGATGTCGTCGACGAGGCGGAAGACCGCGGAGAGCCGGGTGTAGTCCACGCCGCGCCGCCGTACCGTACGGCTGGCCGTGACCGGGTCGTCGACCAGCGACGGCTGGTAGGAGATCGACAGCAGCGTGAAAGTGACGGTGGGCTCGACCCGCTCCAGCCCGTACGCGTGCGCGACGCCGAACATCGCGGCTTCCACGTCCTCCGCGCCCTCGCCGCCCGCCAGCAGGATCTCGCCGATGCGCAGCGTCAGGTCCAGGACGCGCGGTACGGCGGGTCCGGTGTCCTCGGCGCGCTCCACCCGCTCCGGCACCGGCCGCTCGCCGACCGGCATGCGCAGCATCGTGCGCATCCGGTCCTGCCAGGGCGTCTGCTTGGTCAGGTTGATGACGGGGACGCCGTGCGGCGGTGTGAAGGCGGGCCAGCCCGCCGGGGTCCGGTCGGGCAGCTGGTGCTGTCCGGTGGTGCTGCCGTTGCCGGTGGCCGTACCGCCGGGCGGGCTGAAGGCGGAGCCTTCCGGCTCGGCCGGCGCCTCGGTCTTCAGGCCCTCGGGGAGGGCGAACTCGGAGGTGGGGTGCTCTTCCTCGGGGACCGGCGGGTACGGCACGCCGAGCGGCGGTGTGAAGGCGCTGCGCGCCTCGTCCGACTGCGGTTTGCGGTCCTCGGAGTGATCGGTTCCGCCGTTCGCACCATTGCTGGTTCCGTGCACGCCTTTGACGCCGTTCACGCCGTTCTTCCCGTTCGTGCCGTTGGTTCCGCGCTGTCCCCGCTGTGCGTCCGACGCCACGTCTCTTCGCTCCTCGTACGCCTCCTGCCGACCATCAAGGACACGATGCCTGATGGTCGGCAGGGGCGCGCGGGGCGGGGCCCTCACTGAGGTTCTTATGTGCTGCGGGTTTCCCCTGCGCAACGAGAGAAACCCGGGGCTTCCGGTGCGCCGGTCACCGGTGCCGTCGGGGCCGGGCGCACGAACGCGCGGGCCGGTGGGCCCGCGCGCCGCGTCGCCCGTAGGGCCGTACGCCTATCGCTTCGCGTGCCGACCCCGGCGCCCGTCGTTGCCGGGCTGGCGGGGCGGCTGTACGGCGCCGGCCGGGTCGTACGCCACCTGGGCCGCCGCCTTCTTGTTCTTGCCGCGGGAGCGCAGGTACTCGATGACGATCGGGACGACGGAGATCAGCACGATCGCGACGAGGATCAGCTCGATGTGCTTGTGCACGAACTCGATGTTGCCGAGGGAGGCGCCGAGCAGGGTCACGCCCGCGCCCCACAGCGTGCCGCCGATCACGTTGAAGGTGATGAACGAGCGGTAGTTCATCCGGCTCACGCCCGCGATGATCGGGGTGAAGGTACGGACGATCGGCACGAAGCGGGCCAGGATCAGCGACTTCGGGCCGTGCTTCTCGAAGAACTCGTGCGCCTTCTCCACGTTCTCCTGCTTGAACAGCTTGGAGTCCGGGCGCTTGAAGAGCGCGGGTCCGACCTTGCGGCCGAAGAGATAGCCCGCCTGGTCGCCGAGGACGGCCGCGAGCACGATCAGCAGGCACACCAGCCACAGCGGCTTGTCCAGCTTGTCGGTCGTCACCAGCAGGCCGGTGGTGAACAGGAGCGAGTCGCCCGGCAGGAAGAAGCCGATCAGCAGGCCGGATTCCGCGAAGACGATGATCAGCACGCCGATCAGCCCGAACGTGCCGATCAGGTAGTCCGGGTCCAGCCACTGGGGGCCGAGCGCGAGAGTATTCACGGGGTGAAGGCTCCTGGGTCGAGGGCGCCGGATCGTGCGGTGCGACGGGGATGGAGGCGCAGTGTGCGGCCCAAAGCTATCAACGCCGGATGACATGCCGTGGTTCCAGCCGCCCGTCACGGGCCTCAGCGGGCCCCCGGATACGCGCCGGGACGCCCCTCGCGCCCTCCCTGGCCGGACACCGACGCCCCCTCCCCCGGGTCCCGCGGTTCTGCCCCGCCCCCATGAGACGCTCCCCCGAGGAGCCGGCCTCCCGGCGGGCTCACCGCACGGAGGGACAGGACACACGATGGGCATCGAGGAGTTCGGCGGCGGGCAGGCCGCGCAGGCCGACGTACTGGTGGTGACCACCAACGACGTCCCCGGATACGAGGTGCAGCGGGTCATCGGCGAGGTCTTCGGCCTGACGGTGCGCTCGCGGCACCTGGGCAGCCAGATCGGGGCCGGGCTGAAGTCGATGATCGGCGGCGAGCTGAAGGGCCTGACCAAGACGCTCGTGGAGACCCGTAACCAGGCCATGGAGCGGCTGGTCGAACAGGCGCGGGCCCGCGGTGCGAACGCGGTGCTGATGTTCCGCTTCGACGTGACGGAGGCGGCGGACGTGGGCACGGAGGTCTGCGCGTACGGCACCGCCGTGGTGATCGCCCCGAAGGCCGCCTGAGCGGCCGGTCCTGGCGACGCGGCCGTACGGACCGGGCCGGTCCGGACCGCGACACAGCCGTACGGGCCAGGGGGCGCGCTCCCCTGTCCCGTACGGTCTCAGCTGTTGCGCACCGCGTTGGCGAGCATCGCGTCGCGCATGTAGACGGCCAGCCCGGGCCGGATGGCCTCATAGGTGGCGGTGAAACGCTCGTCCGCTACGTACATCTCGCCGAGACAGGTGTGCATCTCGTGCGAGCAGTCGTAGTAGCCGGACGAGATGAACCGGCGGTGCTCCTCGGCGACGTCCATCGCCTCGGCCGAGTCGGCCGGCAGCCCGCTCGCCATCGTGTCGGCCATCTTCCGGTGGATGGCGTCGAACTCCTCCGTCAGCCGCTTCCAGTCCTCCTTCGTGTACGTGGCCGTACGGCGCTGCGACTCCTTGTACGCCTCGGTGCCGCCCCAGCGCTCGCGCACCTCGCCCGCGTACGCGTCCGGGTCGAAGTCACCGAAGACCTCGAACTTCTCCTCAGGGGTCAGATTGACGCCCATCTTGCGTGCCTCCATCGCGTGTTCGACGGCGGTGGCCATGGCCTGGAGCTTGCCGATCCGGGCGCTCAGCAGCGCGTGCTGCCGCCGCAGGTGCTCCTGCGGGTCGGCGTCCGGGTCGTCCAGGAGGGCCGCCACCTCGTCGAGCGGGAAGCCGAGCTCCCGGTAGAACATGATCTGCTGGAGCCGGTCGAGATCGGCGTCGCTGTAGCGCCGGTGGCCGGCGTGGCTGCGCCCGCCCGGCACCAGCAGCCCGATCTCGTCGTAATGGTGCAGGGCACGCACCGTCACACCGGCAAATCCGGCGACCTGTCCCACGGAGTAGCCCACTGCTTCCGCCCTCCTTCTCGGTACGCGCTCCACGATGCGACCTCACGCCACGTGAGGTGCAAGTCCGTATCCCGGAAACCAGTGGGGCGGACGGGACGCCGGTGGCATCCTGCCCCCATGCTGGGGATAACCGATCTTCCGACCTACCTGGTGGGCGTCGCGCTCATCGTGCTGCTGCCGGGCCCGAACTCGCTGTACGTCGTCTCCGTCGCGGCCCGCCGGGGCCCGCGCATCGCCTACCGCGCGGCGGCCGGCGTGCTGTGCGGCGACACGGTGCTGATGACGCTGTCCGCGGGCGGCGTGGCCTCACTCCTCCAGACCAGCCCGGTCCTCTTCGCCATCGTGAAGTTCGCGGGCGCGGGCTACCTCACGTGGCTCGCGATCGGCATGCTGCGCGGCGCCTGGTCCCTGTGGCGCAACCGCGAGGCCGCCACGTCCCTCCGCAAGAAGGCCACGGCCGACGAGGCCGGCCGGTCCAAGGAGGTCCGCGAGCGCCCGTACCGCCGCGCCCTCGTGATCAGCCTCCTCAACCCCAAGGCGATCCTCTTCTTCATCTCCTTCTTCGTCCAGTTCGTGGACCCCCACTACGCCCACCCCGCCCTCTCCTTCCTCACCCTCGGCGCCTGGGCCCAACTCTTCAGCTTCACCTACCTCACCATCCTCATCTTCAGCGGCACCTACCTCGCCGCCACATTCCGCCGCCGCAAGCGTTTGACGGCGGGCCTGTCGGCAGGCGCCGGAGCAGCATTCCTGGGCTTCGCGGCAAAGCTTTCGCTGGCGAGTGCGGGGTGAGGGGCGGGGGCCGGCCCGCTAATCCCGGGTGGCCCCGGCAGGCCAGATGACGTCAACGGGTACGCCCGTACGCCGGGCGTATGCGACCACATCGGCCGTACCACCGAACCCCCGCGCTTCCTCCCCATCCCACACCGCCAACAGCCGGTCAACGAGCCCCACAAGAATCTCGCCACCTGCCATGTGAGCCTCCGGACACGACTCCCGCAGCCCGGTGCGATGCACCTCCACCGCCTGCCCGAGGAGCACGTCATACGTGGCGCGATGCCCCTCCGGAAGCCCTGCGCGATAGCCCTCCGCGGGCACGACGGCCTCGATACGCCCTCCGAACGCGAGCACGATCTCCGCGAACCACGTATCGGGGCCGTCGGCAAGACAGGAGACCCCACACAGTTCCGAGGCCCCATACCCCCGCAGGCGCGCCTGCATCTCGGCCCGCACGGTCTTCTCGATGGCCGCCGAGAGCCCTCTGTGCCCAGTGATGCCCAGTCGCATGGTGCGAGTCCTCTCACGTCCGGTCCCAGGCCAGGCCGCTGCCGGACCGGTGGCCACCCATCGTGGCGCGTGAGTGCCGCGGATTCGAAGGGTTGTGGCCGTAGACGTGAGGCGTGACACTAGCTCAGTTGTACGTATTCGTATAACCCGTGGGACCTGATAGACCCCCATAAGTACGCGGGCCACACTGAGACCCGACAGAAGGGGAGCGGATGCCACCCAGGAAGTCGCCAACAGCGCGACAGCGCCGTGTGGGCACCGAGTTGCGGAAGATGCGTGAGCACGCCGGCCTCACACTCGCCGAGGCCGCAGCCCTGCTCAGCACAGACCGGACCACGATCAGCAACACCGAATCGGGCCGCTTCGGGGTGAGCCGGGAGCGCGTGCGAGCGTGGGCATCGCACTACACCTGTCCCGACGCTTCCTACATCGATGCCCTGGCCGCCATGGCGGAAGAGCGCATCAGCGGTTGGTGGGAGGACTACAGGGGAGACCTGTCGGGCGGTGCGCTCGACCTCTCCGAGTTGGAATACCACGCAGTCGCACTGCGTTCGGTGCAAATCATGCACATGCCCGGCCTGCTCCAGTCCGAGGAGTACGCCCGCGCCGTTTTCACGGAAGCCGTACCGTCCCTCGACCCCGCCACCCTCCGCCGTCGGCTGTCCCACCGGCTGAGGCGTCGTGACGTGCTCGACCGCCCAACGCCTCCGGCCTGTACGTTCCTCATCCACGAGGCCGCGCTGCGGATGGAGTTCGGCGGGCGAGAGGTTACTCGAACGCAGCGCGAGTACCTGCTCAAAGAGATGGAGCGGGACAACGTCGAAGTACGCGTCATCCCCTTCGGAGCGGGGTTCCCGAACGCCGGAAGCTCGACCCTCTACGCGTACGGCCCCGTGCCGCAGCTCGACACCGTGCAGACGGACACACCGACGGGGCCTGCTTTCCTTGATGCGGATACTCGGCTCGCCAATTACCGAGCGGTTCTCGACCGCACCCAAGAAAGAGCCCTGACCCCCGCGAAGTCATTCGACTTCGTCCATAAATTGACGCACCAAGCGTGAAAGCTGGGAACCGTGGACATTCAGTGGCAGAAGTCTTCGAAGTCGACCGACGCAGAGGGTAACTGCATAGAAATCGCCGGCCATGGCGGCGGGATTCTGATACGTGAGAGCGATGCCCCGCAGGACATCATACGGACGTCGCAAGCCCAATTGTGCGCGCTCATCTCGGGAGCAAAGGAAGGACGGTTCGGCGACCCGAACTGACCCGCGCACGGGTGAGCCCCTCCGCCGAGCTCGGCGGAGGGGCTCACCCGTGCGCGGGTCACAATCGTTGGCGCACTCCGTCTCACTCTTTAGACGTACAACTGTTGATACGCATCAGCGTCAGGCGCTACGTTCCTCATGCGTCACCGTTCCACAACCACAACGGCACGGTTCAACGCTTCCCTTCCCGTCGATCGTGCGTGCGGGACTCATGAGAAGCGCGCCCCCAACGCGCCCGGCAGCGCGGCAACACAAGCGACAACCAGCGACAACCAGCGACAACCAGCGACAACCAGCGACAAGATCAAAGCGGAAACGGTGCTGCGCCGAATAATTCCCCAAGCTCGCCCATTCCTCGGTGTCGACGCAACGAGGGCCGATCGCCGCCACTGAAGCGTCGCGCCAATCAGGAGGGCGAGGGCGACGAAAGGTTGCCGACCCATGCAAAACACCGCCCGCGGAGACTCCCTTCAGGAAGCACTCACACTCGCACCACCACGTACATTTCCCGGTACGGCCAGAAGTGTTGGGCAAGCCCGCACCTACGCCCGCCAAGTGGTCCAACAGTCCGTACCCGGAATCACCGAAGAACGGCTCGACCAAGTCGAACTCCTCGTCAGCGAACTCGTCACCAACGCCTGCCGCTACGGGACCGAGCCCGGAGATCTCGTCGCCCTGGCCGTGACGGCCTCTCCCGCCGGGGCGCGGATTCAGGTGCACGATCCGGCTCGGCGTCGTCCCCGTCGGAAACCCCCTGACGCGGACCGCCAAAGGGGCCGCGGGCTGCTCATCGTCGAGGCGCTTTGCGACAGTTGGGGCGTGGCGGACCGGCCGCTCGGGAAGGTCGTGTGGGCGGTGCTGGCATGGTGACCGCGGTCCGGCCCGTGCCGGGGCCCGCGTTCGTCGCCGGTGTCGTGGTCAGTACATGGCTCGACGCGGCCCCGCCGGCCGGCCTCGTGGCGTGGATGCTGATCGCGCATCCGCCTCCGCGCCGTCCCGGCGAATCCGTCGAGCGTATCGAGACCTCTTTGCTCGGCATGGCCGGTGGCCTCGGGCTGTGCGCCGCTTCGGGGCGGGTTCCGGACATCGGTGACCGGCTGACGGTCCGGGGGCCGCACCTCGTACTCGACTATGGCCACCCGGATTTCTGTTTGCGGGTGCCACGGCCGACGGTCCGATGGATCGAGTACGCCCTGGGCGGCGGGCAGGTCTGTCTCGTGCTCGGACTCGACGCGATCGGGCCCGGGGCAGGGCCTGAAGCGATCGACCGGTACCTGCACCGTGTCACCGCCCGTGACCGCGCTCTCGTCGGCGCCCCAGCCGTACGCCGCCGGTGACGGTACGCCGACGCCGCCCGGCCGGGCAGGTTGCCGGGCGGCGCGTGGTGGCCGGTCGTAGGTGACCGGCCCGTACCGGCTCAGACCGCGATGGCCTCGATGAGGACGAAGGGGTCCGGGGCCGGTAGTGGGGTGAGGCCGGTGAGGTGGAAGCCGGCCTTGGTGCAGAGGGTTTCGAAGTCGGTGCGGGTGCGTTCCCGGCCGCCTACGTTGACCAGCATGTTGAGGTCGCTCAGGTAGGGGAGGGCGGAGGCGTCGGGGCCCACGGTGTCGGTGAGGACCGGCTCGATGATCAGGAGGCGGCCGTCCGGGGGCAGTACCTGGCGGATGTGGCGCAGGATTTGCGCGCACTGGTCGTCGTTCCAGTCGTGGATGACGCTTTTGAGGAGGTAGAGGTCGCCGCCGGTGGGGGCTTCGGTGAAGAAGTCGCCGGTGCGCAGGGTGACGCGGTCGGCGACGCCCTCGGCGGCCAGTTTGGCGCCGGCCTGGGCGAGACCCTCGGCGGTGTCGTAGATCATGCCGCGCGGTGCGGGGTGGGCCCGCAGGATGGCGGCGAGCAGCGTGCCGTCGCCGCCGCCCACGTCGACGATGGTGCCGAAGCGCCCGAAGTCGTAGGCGGGCGGCACGTCCTGGGCGGCGATGCGGGTGCCCTGGCCCATCGCGGTGTTGAACACCTGCGACAGTTCCGGCTCGCTCTTGAGGTGGCTGAAGAAGTCCGTACCGAAGATCGCGTCGAAGACGGGTTCGCCGGTGCGAACGCTGTCCTCCATGCGTTCCCGGGCGCGGGTCATGAGCGGCTCGCTGAAGATGCGCGCGAGCGCGTACATGGAGTCCGGGGCGTCGCTGCGCAGCAGCGCTCCGGCGGCGGTGGCCTCGAAGACGGCCGGTTCGGGTTCGGTCAGCAGGTCCAGCGCGGCCAGGGCGCGCAGCAGGCGCAGCGTGGCCTGCGGGTGGGTTCCGCAGTCGGCCGCCACTTCGTCCGCCGTACGGGTGCCGGCGCCGATGCGGTCCAGCACGCCGAGCCGGACGGCCGTGCCCACGGCGTACGTGGCGAGCTGGCCGAACAGCAGCCCGGTGACGGTGCCGCGGGCCGCGCGTGTGGGTGTCGCCCGTTCCTCGTTCGCTTCCACGTCCGCTCCTTGGTCTCATTCGCCTCGGACGCCGCTTCCGTGCCAGGTCGTGGCCCGGGGACGGCGCGGCGGGCCGGCGGACCGTACCCCCGTCCCGCGTTAGTTAGGTAAGCCTAAGTTGATCGCCGGGGTCGCGCAACAGGCGTATGGGAATCGGTTGTTGACGCTTCACCCATCGTGGCGTCACGGTGGGGAGGGGCGCCGTCGGCGGGGAGGGGGTGCCGTCGGCAGGGAGGGAGCACCGTCGACGGGGAGAGGGTGCCGTCCGCGCCCCGACGGCCTGCGGCCGAGCGCGACCACCGGCGCGGTCACGAACGTGGTCCGACCGAGCGCGGTCACAGGTGCGGTCCGACCGAGCACGGCCACGGCGCGACCACGAGCACAGCCGCAGGCGCGCCCAACCCCCCGTATAACCCGGTATGCCCGTATCGTCCCTCCAGAGGAGGTATCACCATGACCCAGCCCAGCGACCGGCCCGACAGCAGCACCGCCACCGGCCCCGGCGACCGCTCCGTACGCCTCGCCGTCATCTACTACTCCTCGACCGGGACCATCACCGAACTGGCCAAGGCCGTCGCGGATGCCGCCGAGAAGGCGGGCGCCGAGGTGCGGCTGCGCAAGGCCGCCGAGCTGGCCCCGCAGGCGGCCATCGAGTCCAATCCCGCCTGGGCCGAGAATGTCCGCGCGACCGCCGGCATCGCCGAGGCCACGCCCGACGACATGGTCTGGGCGGACGCGGTGATCTTCGGCTCGCCCACCCGGTACGGCAACATCGCCTCGCAGCTCAAGCAGTTCATCGACACGCTCGGCGGGCTGTGGCAGCAGGGCAGGCTGGCGGACAAGGTCTACAGCGGCTTCACCGCCTCCGCGACCAAGCACGGCGGCCAGGAGACGACCCTGCTCGCCCTCTACACCACCATCCACCACTTCGGCGGCATCGTCGTGACGCCCGGTTACACCGACCCGAGCAAATTCGCGGACGGCAACCCGTACGGCACCTCGCACGTCGGCGGCCCCGAGACGCCGCTCGACGACGAGGTGCGCACCGCCGCCGGCGTCCAGGCGCGGCGTGTCGTGAAATACACCCGCGCCCTGAAGGCGGGGCTTTCCGAGGCCGGCTGAGGGTACGCGGCCACCATGGCACTCCACGAGGGCGCGTCCGCCAGGGACCGCGAGCAGCGTCTGTCGGTCAATCCCTTCTACGGGGAGGCCGACCCGGTGGCGGGCATGGCCGACGCGCCGCCCCGCCATTCCCTGCCGGACGACCCGGTCGCCCCGCGCGCCGCCTACCAGCTCGTCCACGACGAGCTGATGCTGGACGGCAACGCCCGGCTGAACCTCGCCACCTTCGTCACCACCTGGATGGAGCCGCAGGCCGACATCCTGATGGCGGAGTGCCGCGACAAGAACATGATCGACAAGGACGAGTATCCGCGCACCGCCGAACTGGAGCAGCGGTGCGTGGCCATGCTCGCCGACCTGTGGCACGCGCCCGACCCGGCCGGCGCCGTCGGCTGCTCCACGACCGGCTCCAGCGAGGCGTGCATGCTCGCCGGGATGGCCCTCAAGCGCCGCTGGTCCAGGGCGAACGCCGACCGCTACCCGGCCACCGCCCGGCCCAACCTGGTCATGGGCGCGAACGTGCAGGTGTGCTGGGAGAAGTTCTGTAATTTCTGGGAGGTCGAGGCGCGGCAGGTGCCCATGCACGGCGACCGCTTCCACCTGGACGGGGAGTCGGCCGCCGCGCTCTGCGACGAGAACACCATCGGCGTCGTGGCGGTCCTCGGCTCGACGTTCGACGGGTCGTACGAGCCGGTGGCGGAGATCTGCGCGGCCCTGGACGCCCTCCAGGAGCGCACCGGGCTGGACATCCCCGTCCATGTGGACGGGGCGTCCGGCGCCATGATCGCGCCGTTCCTGGACGAGGACCTGGTGTGGGACTTCCGGCTGCCGCGCGTCGCCTCCATCAACACCTCGGGCCACAAGTACGGGCTGGTCTACCCCGGCGTCGGCTGGGCCCTGTGGCGCGACAAGCAGGCGCTACCGGAGGAGCTGGTCTTCCGCGTCGACTACCTGGGCGGCGACATGCCGACCTTCGCCCTCAACTTCTCCCGGCCCGGCGCCCAGGTCGTCGCCCAGTACTACACGTTCCTGCGGCTGGGCCGGGCCGGCTACCGCGCCGTACAACAGAACACGCGCGACGTGGCACGCTCGCTCGCCGACCGTATCGGCGCCCTGGGCGACTTCCGCCTGCTGACCCGCGGCGACGAACTGCCCGTCTTCGCCTTCACCACGGCCGACGGCGTGCGCGGCTTCGACGTCTTCGACGTCTCCCGCCGCATGCGCGAACGCGGCTGGCTCATCCCCGCCTACACCTTCCCGCCCGACCGCGACGACCTCTCCGTCCTCCGCATCGTCTGCCGCAACGGCTTCTCCCACGACCTGAGCGATCTGTTCATGGCCGATTTGGAACGTTTGCTGCCGGAACTGCGGAAGCAGGGCGGGCCGCTGGGGAATCGTGCGGGTACGGATACGGCGTTCCATCACTGAGGTCGCCCTCGCCACGGAGGAGAGCGGGGGCGCGTCGCCCGGCTTCACTCGTGCGGGTGGCGCTACGGTCGTTCGAAGGACGCGGGACCACGAACGCGTTCACGATTCGGTGCATGGGAGCAGCAATGGCCGCAGAAGCCGAGCAGGAGCGGGGAGAGCGGGCCACCCCGGAGAACTGGATGTACCCGCCGCCGGACGGCTGGACGTATGACCAGGTGAAGGAGCTGATCCTGCCGTACGACTGGGAACTCGTGGACGGGAAGATCGTGGTACGTGGAGCGACCGTATGGTGGCACGACCTGGTCCGGGACGAGCTGTACTTCAGGCTTCGAAGTGCCCGGGTCGAGCCCTTCGGTGTCAACGTCGAGCGCTGGACCATGCTCGATGAACGTAACGCCCCAAAACCAGATGTCGTCGTCTTCGACAAGCGTGGTCTCGACAGCAGCACCCTCGATTGCACCCCCGCGAAGAACACCGTACTGGCCGTCGAAGTCGTCTCGACCGGGTCCCGCCGCCATGACCGGATCCTCAAGCCCGGCTTGTATGCCGAAGCTGGCATCCCCTCCTACTGGCGCATCGAACGCGACGAGAACGACCTGCCCGTGGTGCACGAGTTCTGGCTGCACCACGAGACAGGTGTCTACGCTCCCAGCCCCGAGCGCCCTGTCCACACCGGCAAGCTCGTGACCAGCGTCCCGTTCCCCGTAGACATCGACCTGCGGTCCCTTACCGAGGGGTGAGGGCCGATCCCACCGACCTCACCCTCCCCGACCTACCTCCCCAACCGCCCGAACCTCCTTACCGCCAGTGGAAAGAACACCGCCAGCAGCGCCAACGGCCACGCCACCGCCAGCAGTTCCGCATGTTGGGGCGCCCAACCGCCGCCCGCCGAGTGCGGGTTGCCGAAGAGTTCCCGTATCGCGCCCGCGGTCGCGGACATCGGGTTCCACTCCGCCACGGCGCCCATCCAGCCGGGCATCGACGCCGGGGAGACGAAGGCGCTGGAGAGGAAGCCGACGGGCCAGACCAGGATTTGTACGGCCTGGACCAGTTCGGGCTTGCCGGCGACCAGGGCCAGGTGGATGCCGATCCACAGCATCGCGAAGCGCAGCAGGAGCAGCAGGCCCACCGCGTACAGGGCGTCGTCGAGGCCGCCGTGCCAGCGCCAGCCCATCGCCAGCCCGGCGCCGATCATCACCAGCAGGCTGACCGACGACTCCAGCATGTCCAGGACGCTGCGGCCGATCAGGACCGCCGACGGAGCCATGGGCATGGACCGGAAGCGGTCGATGACGCCCTTGTTGAGGTCCTGGGTGACCGCCACCATCGTCGCTTCCAGGCCGAAGGCCATGGTCAGCGCGAGCATGCCGGGGACCAGGTACTCCTTGTAGTCGCCGCCGCCCGGCAGCGCCATCCCGCCGCCGAGGAAGTAGCCGAACATCACCAGCATCATCACGGGGAAGACCAGCCCGACGACGACCTGCACGGGCTGCCGGGCCCAGTGCGCGAGGCCGCGGCGGGTCATGGTCCAGGAGTCGGCGAGGACCCAGCCGGCCGTACGGGCGCGGGCCCCGGGAGCCGGGGCGGGTGCCGGTGCAGATGCAGATGCCGTGGCAGTGCTCATACGGTCGTCTCCTCAGTGGCGGGCCGCTGGGTCAGGTGCAGGAAGACCTCGTCGAGGGTGGGGCGGCGCAGGGCGATGTCCCGCGCCTCGATCCCGGCCGAGGCCAGGGCCCGTACGGTCTCGGTGAGTGCCGCCATCCGGTCGGTGACCGGCGCGCTGACCCGCCGGGCGTCGGCGTCGGTGGCGGCCGGTCCGGCGACGGCGCCGACGATCGCCGCGGCGCGTTCCAGGTCGGCCGGGTCGTGCAGGACCACGTCGATACGGTCGCCGCCCACCTTGGCCTTGAGTTCGTCGGATGTGCCGTCCGCGATGATCCGCCCGCCGTCGACCACGGAGATCCGGTCGGCCAGCTGGTCGGCCTCCTCCAGGTACTGCGTGGTCAGCAGGACGGTCGTACCGCCTTCGACCAGAGACCGGACCGCCTGCCACACCTCGGTGCGGCCCCGCGGGTCCAGGCCGGTGGTCGGCTCGTCGAGGAACAGGATGCGCGGCGACATGATCAGGCTGGCGGCCAGGTCGAGGCGCCGCCGCATCCCGCCGCTGTACCGGCCGACCGCCTTCTTGCCGGTGTCGGCCAGCGCGAACCGTTCCAGCAGTTCGGCGGCGCGGGCCGCAGCGGCACGTCCGCCCAGGTGGTAGAGCCGGCCGAACATCTCCAGGTTCTGCCGGCCGCTGAGCTCCTCGTCCACGGCGGCGTGCTGGCCGAGCAGCCCGATCCGTACGCGTACCTCGTCGGGCCGGTGCCGTACGTCGAAGCCGGCGACCCGGGCGGTACCGGCGTCCGGGCGGAGCAGGGTGGACAGGATGCGGACGAGGGTGGTCTTGCCGGCGCCGTTGGGGCCGAGGACGCCGTGCACGGTGCCGCGCGGCACGGTCAGGTCGAGGCCGTCCAGGGCGGCCTTGGGCCCGTACTTCTTGCGGAGTCCTTCGACGGCGATGGCGGGGTCGGTGCCGGGGGCGGGCCCGGCGGCAGGGCCGGCCACGGCGGCGGGGGGGGGGGGGGGGGCGGGGG